>JAYVSL010000218.1:0-5142 GCA_043775355.1 Planctomycetota bacterium | reverse complement strand
CTGCGCTGCAGCGGTAATGCGGTCACCATGCTCATCGGCGAACGCACCGCGCTGAATTTGTGTCAGCGTCTGTCTGGCACCGCAACCATGGCACGGCGTTATGTTGAGGCGGTTGCCGGTACCAAGGCAAACGTTTTCGACACGCGCAAAACCACTCCGGGCATGCGCTTGCTTGAAAAAAACGCGGTAATCAGTGGGGGGGCGCGCAATCATCGCATTGGACTTTATGATCAGGTGTTGATTAAAGATAATCACATCGCCCTGATGCCGCCTGGCCCATTGGGCAGTGGCCCCGCCGAAGCGGTACGACGCACGCGCGAGAATATCGGCGACGATATTCTTATCGAAGTTGAAATTGAGCGCCTCGACGATCTTGAACCCGTGATGATTGCCGGCGCCGATATCGTGCTGCTCGACAACATGGCGCCTGAGCTGTTGCGCGAAGCGGTGCAACGTCGTGATCGTCTGTTGGCTAATCGCAGCGGTTCACGACGCGTTGAATTAGAGGCAAGTGGCGGCATCACCTTGGCTACGATTCGTGCGGTCGCAGAAACGGGCGTCGAACGAATCTCCACCGGCGCGCTCACGCATTCGGTGCACGCCTTGGATTTATCCATGCAAACCGCACCAGTTATTGACGAGTGACCGCGATGAACAGCGGTTGGATAAGTCGTCCAGGTCCGGTAATTACGCCGTTGCAGGCTTTAGCTCGTGTGGCAGGTAATAGTGAAATCGCTTGTTTAATCGGCGATCAATCGGCTTCACTGACGTGGTTGCACGGTAGCATTGCTACGCCAGCACTGACACCTGAACGCTGGCTGCACGGCGTCGCCAAAGCTTGTGACGGCATCGCACGCATGCGGCAAGCGCCCGCTGCGACGCTCAAGGGCTGGGGGAAAACCTGGGGCGACGTACCAGCCGAATCAGCGTTCGTGCAAATCGATTATGAATTTCCAGCGGTCATGCCACGCGTAATTTTCGCGCCACATCTCGCACGTTGGGATGCCGATGGACGCTGTACTCTCATCGGTATCGATATGGGCACGCTCGATTTTATGGCGGAACAATTATCGGGCGAGACCACGGTCGACGACGACTTCGGCCTTGCCAGTCCATTGATTCCTGCTTGGGACGCCGCTGCGCATGCTGAAAAAGTCGAACGTGTTCGCACATGGATTGCCGCCGGAGATTGTTACCAGGCCAATTTAGCGGTGCCATTTCATGCTCGCTTACGTCCAGGTCGCCATCGTGACATCGCTGCATTTCGTCAGCTGATGACCGTTAGTCCTGCGCCATTCGCTGGTTTATTCCGTAGTTCCGGGCGGCCCAGCGTGATCAGCCACAGCCCAGAATGTTTTCTGTCGCAGCGCGAACGAAAAATCGTCAGCGTGCCGATCAAGGGAACTCGTCGTCGCCAAGCTGGGCATGACGAAGCTGTGCGCGCTGAATTATCCGCTGCGCCGAAAGACGCCGCCGAACTAGCGATGATCGTTGATTTGGTGCGTAATGATCTTGGCCGCGTGGCGATTCCTGGATCCGTCAAAGTGATCGACCCAGGACATCTGATCGATCTTACCTACGTCCATCATCGCGCAGCGCGCGTCGAAGCGACGTTGCGTACCGACACCACTTTAGCCGATGCGATTCTCGCCGGATTTCCCGCTGGCTCTATAACTGGCGCGCCAAAACTCCGCGCCATGCAAATTCTGAGCGAACTCGAAGGCACCCCACGCGGCGCGTATTGCGGAGCCTTCGGTTGGATCGGCGCACACGGCGGCGACCTCGCGGTGGCCATTCGTACCGCCAGCATCACCGATGATCACGTTACGTTTCACGCTGGCGGCGGTATCGTTTGGGATTCACAACCCGCATCCGAATGGGACGAAGTGCTCGCAAAAGTCAGTGGTTTCGCACAGGCGATGGGAGCGGTGAAATGAGCAGCAGGATGAGCAGCAGGATGAGCAGCAAGATGAGCAGTAGTATGAGCAACAGGAGCGCAAACGTAGCGCAACCACGCGACAGAAATATGCCTGCTCGGTGCTTTGCCGGTATCTCGCAACCAGAACGTCATCCGCGCGAAAAAAGCGCGCCCTTTACGCTGCGGTATTTTATCGCCTCGCCAAAACTGAATGGTCGTTCTCGTATTTTCCTCAGCGTATTTTTGATGATCATCTGCGTTCTGCTGATGACGGCGTGCTCTCAAACGCCACGCGAAAATGCATCTTCGACAGCGTCCTCTGCTGCGACGTCTGCCACGACGAAACGACCTGTACGACGTAACGAAGGAGAAAATACACGTTGGGCAGTTTTTGGTCAGGACCTCAGCGGACCATCTGCTGCTTCGCTCGCCGAAGCGCGCGAAATGGATGTTATTCAAGGGCTCATGGATGACGACCTCTATGATCAAGCACGCACTCATGTAACCGCGTTGTTGGAAAGTGGCTGCACGCATCCACAAGCGTTCATGCTGCAAGCCCAGCTGCATTTTCAGCAAGGTCGCTTGGACGACGCCATTCCTTGGTGCAATCGCGCACTCGCCGCAAGCAGTTGGTGGATCGAACCGCGCTTAATGCTCGCGCAAATTTATTTACGTCTCAAGCGCTTGGCAGCCGCAGAAAGCGTGCTGGCTGACCTCGATCGCCTCGCCCCCAAATTGCCGTGGGGCCCGTACGGCACCGGCACAATTGCCGCCATGCGCGGCGATATCGTACGCGCCACGACTCTGCTAGACGAAGCACTGCGACGCGACCCCAATCATATTCCCAGCCTGAGCCTGCGCGCGCGCCTTGCCGCTCAAGGAAAGGAACCGCAATTAGAAGAGCAGCTTTTGGGCCGTTATCTGGCGCAAGTTCCCGATGCGCAGTGGGCCTACAGCCGACTTGGCGAACTCGCTCTCGCCGCGAATCGTTTAGATGACGCCCACCGCGCATTTCTCCAATCGTACGACCTCCGTCCGCTGCCAGCCACCGCACGTCAACTCGCCGAACTCGCACAACGCCGCGGCGACACGCGTGAAGCTCGCATTTGGCAAGAACGCGCCGGCACCGTCGAAAGCCCCAATCAATCTCCACCAGCAGATCCTTAATCAGCGATCCTCGCCGTAACCCGTCTCTACCAACCCTTGACCACCAAGCCCACGCCCCATGATCCGCGCCCTCGCATCATGACCTACTGGGGTGTCGTCTAACGGTAGGACTGCAGACTCTGACTCTGCCTGTCGGGGTTCGAATCCCTGCACCCCAACCATTCTCGACCAGCGTCCGAACAACCGGCGCTGGTTGTTTTTTTTCATGGTCGAAGGGTTGCACTGCGACCGCAAGGAACGGTAACGAAACCGCGCTTGTGGCGTGCCATCGTGTGGCGAGCGTTTCGCATCATGCCCAATTCACTGCCAACGTTATTTCTTTCCCACGGCGCACCCGATGTGGTGTTGCGTGAAACAGCGGCACGCACGTTCCTGAGCGGAGTGGCTGGGTCATTGCCACGTCCACGTGCGATGGTGGTGATTTCGGCGCATTGGGAGGAAGCGTCGCCCACGGTTGAGAGTGGAAAAACGCCGCACACCATCCATGACTTCGGTGGTTTTCCGCAAGCGATGTATCAGCTGAAATATCCTGCGCTCGGCGATGTGGCGTTGGCGCAGCAGATCAGCACATTGATGAGTTCAGCGGGATTTTCACCACGCATGCAAGATCGCGGTTTCGATCATGGCGTGTGGACACCGTTGCTTTTAGCGTGGCCTGCTGCCGACATCCCCGTGGTGCCAATATCGTTGGTACACCAAGGCGATGGGATTCTTCATCATCGGCTTGGCGCAGCGTTGGCACCGCTACGTCATGATGGCGTGTTGGTGATCGGTTCCGGCTCAGCGGTGCATAATTTACGGGAACTCGCTCCAGGTAGAGCACCAGCGCCGTGGGCGATTGCTTTCGATGATTGGTTGGTTGCTCAATGTGAAGCAGGTGACGTTGATGCGCTTACGCATTGGCAACAACGTGCGCCAGATGCGCGTCGCGCACATCCGACCGCAGAACATTTCACGCCGTTGTTGGTGGCATTGGGCGCAGCAGGTGACGGTGCTCGCGGACGCATACTTCATCGCTCGTGGGACTACGGTAACTTAGCGATGACGGCGGTCGCGTTTACGTGAGACGAGGCAGTGCGTTTACACCAGCAGTTTAATTATATTTCAGCACCGAATACACCGGAGTATCCATACGCGTGGCGCCACCAAGGAAAGCGAGGTCAATCAAAAATGCGGTGCCAATAATCTTGCCACCAACGCGTCGAACTAATTTAACTGCGGCTTCCATGGTGCCGCCGGTGGCGAGCACATCGTCGATCATCAGCACGGTGTCGGCGGAGGTGATCGAGTCTTCGTGAATTTCGACGGCATCATTACCGTATTCTAAATTATACGATTCTCTGATGGCCTTCCACGGCAGCTTGCCAGGTTTGCGAATCGGCACGAAGCCAACGCCAAGCGCCAAAGCCACGGGCGGAGCCAGGATGAAGCCGCGACTTTCGATGCCGACTACTTTGGTGATTCCTTTGCCGACATGTGCGTGCGCAATCGCGTCGACGGCAAAGGTCAGCGCCTTAGCGTTGCCAAGCAGGGGGGTGATGTCTTTAAAGATAATTCCTGGTTTAGGAAAGTTGGGCACATCGCGGATAAAAGGAGTAAGGTCCATGGGCGCGCAGGCTAGGGCGATGATGGCCATGTCCATCCTGTGTCGCTGCGTGTCGCTGCTCAGTCGCCTGGGTAAATTTCAGGTTCTTAAGTGCTTTGGCCAAGTGGTGCGGAGGACCATCGACGACAGACTACCGGCTACGGACCACAGGATCGTGCTGCGACGTCGCACAGAACCGGTGGTCTGTAGCCGGTGGTCTGTAGCCCTCTCATGCCCTCTCATGCCCTCTCATCAGTCTCAATCCCGGCGTATTGGCTCTGACGCAGCGCGAATGATTTAAAGTCAGTGGTGGGAAGCTTTGCAAGGTTTGGTGCAAACGGTGGCGAGCGACAGAGGTATGTGCTGATACCTACAGCAGGGCAATTGCATTACCCCTCGTGTGACACGGGCGTGGCTATTCTGGCGAGGAGCTGGATGAGGTAATTATGGTCCCAGCCCGCGATTTTCCTGC
>JAYVSL010000217.1:0-3410 GCA_043775355.1 Planctomycetota bacterium | reverse complement strand
GCCGACGTCCTCGTTGGCAGGTCGAGAAGAGCCGACGAGGACGTCGGCGCTCCCAGGGGCGCTGTTGGCCTCCTTCAATTGGTCGGGCTGTTCCTCGCGCCATGCTTTCAATTGCGTAAGGACGGGTGACGGTCTCCTTTACCGGTGATCGTGGTCACACGATCACCCATTTTTTACTGCTAAAACCGTCCAATGCGCTCGCTCACCGGTTTTTCGTCGCCGGTGCGGGGGATGCTGGTCCATACGCCGCTGGTGCGAATACGAGCGTTGCCGCCGCCGATGCAGATTTGCGGTAGGCGGAGTTTGAAAACGCTGCCGCTGGTGCTGCTGCTTTGGAGCCACACGCGACCGCCGAGTAATTCGGCGAGCTGTCGACAAATATACAGGCCAAGTCCGGCGCCGCCGGCGGCGCGAGTGGTGGCGTCGGCGGCTTGCCAGAAAGCTTGGAAAAGATTGGCGCGTTCGGGTTCGCCAATGCCGCAGCCGGTGTCGCCGATGGTAAATTCGATGGTTTCGGCTTGGTATTCCAGGCGAACTTCGATTTTCCCTTTTTCGGTAAATTTGACTGCGTTACTGATGAGGTTGTCGAGCATTTGGCGCAGACGCATCGGATCACAACTGCAACCCGTTGGCGTGCCCTTGGTGGTTTGACGCACAAACTTCAGTCCGCGTACGCCTGCGCGTTCTTTCCAACTGCGCGAAACCAAGTCGAGCACTTGCTCGGGATCAACTTTCACCGGTCGAATATCCAGCGTGCGCGATTCGATGCGTGAAAAATCAAGAATGTCATTGATGATCGCCAACAGCGAATGCGATGAGTCGCTGATCAATTGCAGGTATTTAAGCGTCTGTGGATTGCCGTCATCTTTTTCTAACTGAAGCAGTTCGCAGAAACCAATAATGCCGGTCAACGGCGTGCGAAGTTCATGGCTGGTAATGGCCAGAAACGCTGATTTTGCGCGGTTAGCCGATTCCGCTTCGGACTTGGCTTGCGCCAAGCCTTGCAAGTGCATGAGTCGACGACTGTCATCATGAGCCGTGACGAGAATCACCAATTCGTTACTTAAGCGATGCGACCGCATGCTGACTTCGACTGGATGCTCGCCACCGGCGCGGTGCATGTGCCACGCATTGTAACGCAGCACGCCAAGCTTCACCACGTCAGCAAGACGCTTACGCAAGTCACCCGTGGCAACCGGTTCGGGAGCTTGGTAAGCGGCATCGCAGAGCTTTTCCAAATCTGCTAAATGTAAACCAACCATGCCACCAGTCGGATAACCACGCTCACGTTCGCAAAACTCATTCGCGTAACGAATCACACCGCCTTGGTCGACCACCAGGAAGGCTTCATGGCTATGAGCCAGAAAGCTGGCTTCTTCGGCCAACTGCGCACGCAAACGCAGTTCAGCGCTATGGTCATTGACCAACCATAATAAACCGCCCTCGATGCCTTCTTGAACTTCGACCTCTAGCAGGCGACCACCGATGGGGATCACCATGCGCTGGCCGACTTTGAGCGCCGCCAGGCCAGCGCAGCTTTCGCCAAGACGCGCCACCAAAGCTTTGCGCAATTCATCACGCGGCATGGGCGTATCGAACAAGCGAGTGATCAGAGCGTTGGCGAATTGCAGGCGATCATCTTTTGAAAACGTGCAAATTCCGATAGGGAGACGTTCCGCAATATCACTTGGGAGTGGTGAGTCCGGACGATCCATGGCGGAATGATGGGGCTGCGAAAAAGATTGCCAGCCCGTGCGGCGCACGCGGAATCTGTGATCCGCGGCAAACACACCATGCCGTCCGATGGCAAGGACTACCGGCGAATTGCGGCGAATTGCGGCGAATTGCGGCTACGGACAACGTGCCATAGGTTTTGTGCGCAAGGTCGCAGCACGACCCTGTGGCCGGTGATCCCTCAAACTAGACCGCTTCCAATTTGGAGCCCATCTCTTCTGCCGCATGCGCTAGCTCTCGCCGCAGGAAAGTGCGCAGGCCAGTAAGCTCGCCCAGGGCACCTGGCTTGGACACCGCCTCCATCGCCAACACGGCAAACAGGCTCTGTCGCACGCTGTCGTCGCTGAGCATGGTTGGCAGCAGACGGAGTAATACCGCTCGCTGATCATTAGCTTCTATGCGCTGACTTTTAGCCCCACGAGCTTTCTCCATTTCGTCCATGACCAAGGCGCGAATATCGTCTGGACCAATATTTTTGTTGGTGAAAACCTCCGTGCCGTGCCTTCCCAGATGAGCTTCCACTTCCTCAGCGACCAACCGTTTTACTAGATCGGAATCAGAAACCGTGGCAATTGCCGGACGATCCGCGCGCGTCGTCGTATGAGCAATGGCTCGTGTCGTGCTGTGATCAAAAACTTTTGCCGTAACCCGGGTAAGGGCTTCGTGCACATCATCGGACGATGATGTTATGGGCATGGCACGGTGACTTGGACGCTCGGCCAACAACGTACCCAGATCGTGCAAGCCGCGTTCCAGCGCCGTGGCGAGTTGATCACCCAAAGCCGTATCCGAGGAATTCGCCGGAGAACGCACGACCGCAGCGAGCAATTCCTGATGCCGCGCTTCTGCGCTGGCCAACGCTTCGCGTAACGTCACCGACCACATTGGTTCGGCGACGCCGCTCGTTAGCTCTGGCTGAGATGGCGGCTGCGCTGACGACGGTACTGGCGACTGCGCTGACGGCTGCAAGCGGGCGGCGACCGCCTCCAACGCATCCTGTAAACCCTGCGACCACGCTGGTGCGCCGGATTCGGTGACCGGCGCGGACTGCAAACGTTCGGCCACGGCCTGCAACGTATTACTCAAGGCGCGAGCCCACGCAGGTTCGCTGTCCAGCACGACGGGAGCTGATTCGCCTGGCAGACGTTCTGACACGGCGCGCACGTCATCAGTCGCCACGTTCTGCGCAGACAGCGCATTGCGCATGACCAGTTGCTCAGCGCGCAAGACCTCGACTTCATGAGCGACGTGCGCGCGTACGCGTTCGTCCATTTCATTCAGGCGCGCTTCTAAACGAATGTCCGGACCGCTGCGATGTTCGGCCATCAATTTGGCAAACATGCCCTGGGCCAATAAATCATGCAGCGTTTCCGCTAATTGATCGCGCGTGAAACGTCCCGTGCGTGGTCGCTCGGCCGGAGCCGATCCATTCGCCAAGCGTTTGGCGGTAGCAGCAACCTCTTCGCAAATTCCCAGCGCTTCAGCGACGCGGCCATCATGTAATTGCGTCCGTGCAAAAGCCAGCTGGCTACGCAGGGCAGCCGTGTCGACACCCAGATCGTGTAGAGAGGCGAGCCGGTTTTCCAGCTGATCGATAGAGCTTGCCGCCTGATCGTGGTCCGCCATGTACCCTCCGTGGTCTCTGCGCCTTCGGCAGTAACGGTGAATACGACACA
>JAYVSL010000216.1:0-7608 GCA_043775355.1 Planctomycetota bacterium | reverse complement strand
AGAACTTTTTGGACGCCGCGCGCAACTTTATAGTGGCGTTCGCCGACGATGTGCGGCTGCAGAATGCGCGAGGTCGAAGCGAGCGGATCAACGGCGGGGAAGATGCCTTTTTCAGCGATCGAGCGCGCCAAGTTGGTGGTCGCATCCAAGTGCGCGAAGGTGTTGGCTGGGGCCGGATCGGTGTAGTCGTCAGCCGGAACGTAAACGGCTTGAATCGACGTGATCGAGCCTTTTTTCGTCGAGGTGATGCGTTCCTGCAGCTGACCCATTTCGGTGGCCAACGTTGGCTGGTAACCCACCGCGCTGGGCAAACGACCAAGCAGCGCCGACACTTCGGAACCGGCCTGGGTAAAGCGGAAAATGTTATCGATGAACAACAGCACGTCTTTGCCCGACGAATCGCGCAAGTGTTCGGCCTGCGTCAGCGCCGACAACGCGACGCGCAGACGAGCGCCAGGTGGTTCGTTCATCTGGCCGTAAACCAATGAGCAGCGACTTTCGCCGGGAAGAATCTTGGGGTGACCGTTGGCGTCCCACTTGGCGTGGCCGTGTTCGTCTTTTTCAACTTTGATAACGCCAGCTTCGATCATTTCGTTCCACAGATCGTTGCCCTCGCGGGTACGTTCACCCACGCCTGCGAACACCGAGAAACCACCGTGCGCCTTGGCCACGTTGTTGATCAACTCCATCAAGATGACGGTCTTGCCCACGCCTGCACCACCGAAGAGGCCGACTTTACCGCCCTTGACGTAAGGCGCGAGCAAGTCGACGACTTTGATGCCGGTAACGAAAATTTCAGTTTCAGGATTCAGCGTGTCGAACGCGGGTGCCTTCGAGTGAATGCCGCGGCGTTCGCATTTCGCGCTGACCTGGGCGCCATTGTCGACGCATTCACCAAGCACGTTGAAAATGCGGCCGAGGGTTTCGGTGCCCACTGGAACCGAAATAGCGTGACCGGTGTCGCGCACGATCGCGCCACGAGCGAGACCGTCGGTGGTCGACATCGCCACCGCGCGGACGCGGTTACGGCCGAGGTGCTGTTGCACTTCGGCTACCAGCGTGCTCTTGGCGCCAGTGGCCGGATCGATGATCTCGGTTTCCAAGGCGTTGTAGATCGCTGGGAGGACGTCGAACTCGGCGTCGAGGGTCGATCCGATTACTTGGACGACTTTGCCGGTGTTGGTAGCGGTAGCGGTGGTCATGGGGTGGTCCTGTTCAGTTCAGAGAGAGGAGCTGCGAGCTGCGAGCTGCGAGTTAAGAATTTCGCGATCTAAGTCGTATGCGTTAGCTGGCGAATAAGCAAAGCGCACGGTGCTTTCTTCAACTCGCAGCTCGCAGCTCGCAGCTCGCAGCTGGTGGCAATTCGCAATCATGCCATGGCCTCGACCGCGCCGGTGATCTCAGCGATCTCCTGCGTGATCTTGCCTTGGCGGCCACGATTATAGGCGGTGTTCAACGCCTTGATCATGTCGGATGCGGCGTCGGTGGCGTTCTTCATCGCGATGCGACGAGCAGCGTGTTCCGAAGCGGTGGTCTGCAGCAGCGTCGAGTACATATAGAAGCGCACCATCTGCGGAATGAGCGCGGCGAAGAGTTCTTCGGCTTCTGGCTCGTAGATGAAGTCGCCCTTCAATTCATGGCCGACTTTGGTTTCGATTTTTTCGGTAGCGAAGGCGGCGGGCAACATCGGCGCGGCGGTGGGCTCTTGGCGCGATTGCGTCAAGAAGCGCGAGAACACCACGTAAACCAAGTCGCATTTGCCGTCGGTGAAATCTTTGATGAGGGCATTGGCCATGCGCTCCATCTGGTCGAATTTAAGACTGCCACCGATCAACTTGGTATGGGCGGCTTCTACTTCGTAGCCTGCGAAGGCGAGGCCAGACGCGGCTTTTTTGGCCAGCGAAACGAAGCGAACTTTACGACCAAGAGCTTCTTGTTCTTTGGCCAATTTAATCGCGACGTTGACGAGGTTGGCATTGAACGCGCCGCATAAACCGCGATCCGACGTGGCCACGGCGATGAGGACGGTTTTGACGGAAGAGCGTTCTTTAAGGAGCGGATGCGTCAGCGATTTGCCGCTGCGTTCGGCGATGCGCAAAATCAAATTACGCAATTCTTCGGCGTAAGGACGCGCCGCCATGGCGGCGTCCTGCGCTTTGCGAAACTTCGCCGAGGCCACCAGCTCCATCGTGCGGGTGATCTTCTTAGTGTTCGTCACGCCTTTGCGGCGTTTGCGAATGTCTTTGAGGTTGGCCATTTGAATTAGCTTCGAGCTACTAGCTGCGAGCTACGAGTTTGTCTCTCGTAGAACTGGGCTGTTTAGTGTGGCTCGTTAGGCGCTCCGTCGGGGGTGGTGTTTAAACTCGAAGCTGGTAGCTGGTAGCTGGTAGCTGGTAGCTCGTAGCTGGTAGCTGGTAGCTGAAAGCTGAAAGCTGAAAGCTGAAAGCTTATTTATTCCGTGCCTTGAATGATTCCGTGAAGCGTTTGACGGCTTCCTTGAATTTCTTCTCGCCGTCATCGCCGAGGATTTTCTTTTCGACAATTTCTTTGCCGACTTCAGGGTATTCCGCAGTCATGAAGGCGAGGAATTCTTTTTCGTAGGCGGAGACTTGGCTGACGGGGATGCCGTCGAGCATGCCTTCGCCAGCACCCTTGATCATCATCACTTGCTGTTCGACGCCGAGCGGCTGAGCCTGGCCCTGCTTGAGCAGTTCGATCATGCGCGCGCCGCGATCAAGTTGGCGCTGCGTGGCGGGATCAAGATCGGTGCCGAGCTGCGCGAACGCTTCGAGTTCGCGGTAAGCCGCGAGGTCAAGCCGAAGGGTTCCGGCGACTTTCTTCATGCCTTTGATCTGAGCCGCACCACCGACGCGCGAGACTGAAATGCCGACGTCGACCGCAGGACGTTGACCGGCGTTGAAAAGGTCGGGCTGCAAGTAGATCTGGCCGTCGGTGATCGAAATCACGTTGGTCGGGATGTACGCGGAAACTTCGCCTTCTTGCGTTTCGATAACCGGGAACGCGGTGAGCGAACCATTGCCGAGCTTGTCGCTCAACTTGGCGGCGCGTTCGAGCAGGCGGCTGTGGAGATAGAACACGTCGCCAGGGTACGCTTCGCGGCCAGGTGGGCGACGCAGCAAGAGCGACATTTCGCGGTAAGACGACGCTTGTTTCGACAGATCGTCGTAGGCGATGAAGGTGGCGAAACCTTTGCCGCCGTTGGCAACCGATTGCTGAACGTATTTGCCGTTCACCATTTTCGGGAGGCCGTTTTCATGTTCCCAGGTGTTGTACATGAAAAATTCAGCTAAAGCCGCACCAGAATATGGTGCAAGGAACTGCATCGGCGCTGGCGTTGAAGCGGCGGCGCTGACCACGATGGTGTACGCCATCGCGCCGGTTTCTTCGAGCTGTTTGACGATGCTGGCGACGGTCGACTCTTTCTGACCGATGGCGACGTAGACGCAGATAACGCCTTTGCCTTTTTGATTGATGATGGTGTCGATGCAGATGGCGGTTTTGCCAGTCTTGCGATCACCGATGACCAATTCGCGCTGGCCGCGACCAACGGGAATCATCGCGTCGATGCACTTCAAGCCGGTCTGCAATGGTTCGTGCACGCTCTTACGATCAGCCAAGCCAGGAGCCGGCGATTCAACACGACGGCTGGATTCAGCGGCGATCGGGCCTTTGCCGTCGATGGGATTGCCGAGCGCGTCGACCACGCGGCCGAGCAGGGCCTGGCCGACCGGAACTTCGAGCACGCGTTTGGTGCGCTTAGCAACACCGCCCTCTTTGAGGGTGGTAAAGTCGCCGAGAATTACCGCGCCGACGTTGCCTTCTTCGAGGTTGAGCGCGAGGCCGTAAGCACCGTTGTCGAAGGCGATCATTTCGCCAGCCATACAATTCGACAGTCCGGTGATACGCGCGATGCCGTCACCGACTTGGACAACCGTGCCCACTTCGTCGACCACCACCTGGGCGCCGTAGTTCTTCAATTGTTCTTTGATGACGGCGGTCATTTCATCGGCGCGAATTTTCACGGGAACTCCTTAAACGAATGGTCGAACGGTGATGAACAAGTGCGGCGTGCTTTCGCTGTGCGAAAGGGGGCCGGTTACTCGCTCCAGAGAGAGGCGCCCACGGGGGCAGTAAGAATGGTCTGCTTCATTTCAGCGAGCATGCGGCGGGCGCTGACATCAAGCATGGTGTCGCCAAAGCGCAGCGTCAGTCCGGCAATCAGAGCGGGATCGGTGCTGGCCTGAACGATCACGCCTGGGCCGATTGATTTTTTCAAACGCTCGGTCAGCAAGGTCAGTTCAGCAGCAGTGATCGGATGGGCGGTGACTGCCTGCACGCGTACGAGGCCAACTTTGGCTTCAGCATTGCGGACCACTTCGGCGAAAATCGCTGGCGCATCCGCCAAGCGATTACGGTCAATCAGCAGTTGCAGCAGGTCGACAATTTCTTTGCTGAGCTTGGTGCCAAATGCATGACGGACGACTTCCTTGGCCTTGTTCTTGCCCAGGCGCGGATCATCAAGCTGACTCAAAAGTGCCGCCGACAATCCATCAAGCGCTTCGCGGCTATCTTCAATCACCTGCATGGTGCTGCCGCGCTCTTCAGCGAGGGCAAGCAATGCTTGTGCGTAAACTCCGGCGACGGTGCCAGCAGCCATATCAGTTCGCCTTCACCAGACGAGCTTCGTACGCGTCAAGGGCGACGCCCACGACCGACTCTTGCTTCGAGGCATCTAATTTTTCGCGTACGATTTTTTCAGCAACTTGGATAGCAACTTCAGCGACCGCAGTTTTGAGCTGCACGATCGCCGCGTGACGAGCGGCTTCGATTTCACGCAGGCTGCGATTGCGCACGGCGTCGATTTCTTCACGAGCGGTTTCTACCGCTTTCGCACGAATCGCTTCACCATCGCGGGCGGCTTCTTTAATCATCTCGCTGATTTTGGCTTCGGCGCCCTTGAATTGGCGGTCGAGCTCTTCTTTCAGCTGCTTGGCTTTGCTGTACGCGTCTTCAGATTCTTTCAGCTCACGAGCGATCTTGGCCTCGCGTGCATCCACCGCCGCCAGGACGTGCTTGACGCCTAACTTGAGGAAGATGAGCACGAACACCACGAAGGCGCTTAACGCCCAAAAGAAGTGGACCAAATTGTCGCTAAAAAAAGTATCCATGGGCTTATCTCATCAGCAGTGTTCCTGTGCCGTGAATGGCGCAGGAACGGTATCGCTTTGCCGGAACGGAGCGCGCCGGCAAAGCTGTTATCTCGCGGGCTACTTCAGGATGAAGGTCAGCACGATACCGAAGAGAAAGACCAACTCGATGAACGCGATGCCGATGAACATCAGCGTCTGGAGTTTGTTGGCCTGCTCGGGCTGGCGCGCCATGCCATTGAGAGTGGCGGCAACGACCAAGCCGATGCCGATGCCAGCACCACAGCCGGCTACGCCGTAGGCGACGCCCTTGCCGATCGCGACGGAACCGCGGGCGATTTCCTTGGCTGCTTCCATTGCTGCATCAGCAGGAAGTGCGTTGGCGATGGCGTCAGCGGCAGGCAGGGTGTTGGCGATAGCCTGGGCGAGGATCATGAGGTCGACCATGGTCGGCTCCTTTTGGACGTTGAGGGGTGAAGAGAAGAGCGGGTTCAGTGTTCAGGGTGAGCGCACAGTCCGATGAAGACCGCGCTGAGCAGAACGAAGACGTAGGCTTGCAGAAATGCTACCAGTAGTTCGAGAGCGTAGAGTGCGACGGTCATCAACCATCCGAACACACCGAGCGTGCCGGTAAGGATTGGCGATGAGGGATCTGAGGCATGGATGACGAAGCCCAAGCTAGCGAAAACCAGCAGCACGGTATGGCCGGCGAACATGTTGGCGAATAGTCGGATGGCGAGCACGATTGGACGGATGAAGACCTGGGAAACTTCCATTACGAAGAGGAAGAACCACAGCACCATCATCAACGGGTTCCATGACCAGGGCACTGGTACCAACTTGACCCAGAAACCGACCGGACCGTTCTCTTTGATGCCCATAAATATCATCAGCACCATGATCGCCAACGAGAAGGCTGCAGTGACCAAAATGTTGCCGGTCGCTGATGCGAACAGAGGTACCAATCCGAATAGATTGCAAGCGAGCAGGGCTAAAAACAGGCTGGCGAAGAATGGCACCCAAACGTCGGGGTGATGCTTGATGTTCGTACGCACGATGTCGTCGCGCACGAACAACACCAGGGCTTCAATGACATGCTGAATACGACTAACCGGATTGTATTGATCGACCCGACGACGGGCGAAAACCAACAACAGCAACGTGGTGAGCACCAGCGCGATGGTTGACCAAAACGTTTGATGATTGAAAAAAGCGAGTGGTTTAGGGAAGGCGCCGAGCCACGCCTCGTCGCGAGCGACGGTCATGGCTTTGGCTAATTCCGCCGCCGGCACTCCTTTGTAGGTAGCTTTGCTGACGATTTCATTTGCCCAGGTTTGGTAACCCGCATCGGGCTGAGCTTTGGCGAATTGGTCGGTAGTACTCAGGCGCGACCAATTGACCTGGGCGTATTCCCCAGCGTTGAGGATCAGCGCCGGATGTCCGTGAACCCATTCAACCGCCGAGTACGGCATGTTATGACTAGAATTGACCGCGTCGAAATCAAAGGCGTGAGCATGTGATCCGCCGCCATGGGCTGAAGCTCCGTGAGCTGAAAGCGCAGGCGTCTCGCCATGGCTGGCGACATCGGCTGTGGCAGCGTGTGCGTCCACGGTCGTTGTTTCCGGTTTGGTTGCCGGGGTCGTCTCGGGGACTGCGTCAGGCACGAGCCGATTCCTTTGCACTGGTCATGAGGGTATCCGCACTGCGTGCGACGCGAAACCATGTCAACAGATCGAGTATCAGTGCTGCGAGCAACCCGATGGCGAGTCCAGTGATGACACCGTTGGCTAATGGGTGATTTCCAACCACCGCAGCAGTCGCACCTGCGCCACCAATACGGACGACAAAAGAGCCAAGCGCTGCAAAGGCGGCCACATGCAACGCTGCGCCATGGCTGGCTGCGACGATTAAACCACCGAGACCAACCAAGAAGGCAGCGATTCCGCCGCCAATGAGCAAGCCGAGTCCGTCGATTCCGGCTACCAAAGCAATGCCGCCAATAGCAGTGATCACCAACGCCGGGGTCAGCGTCAAGGCAAGCCGCAACAATTCAGATCGCGTTGCGGAGCTCATTTCGAGCTATCCTTCACCAATTGATAAAGCGACACCGCCAGGAACAGCAAGCTGAGGCCGAGCATGAACCAAGGCGTGGTGTCAGCTGCGCGATCAATGAAATAGCCGATGAGCAGGCCCGCAGGAGCTGCGCCGAGCACCATCCAAGCGTTGGCAAAGCCTTTTTGCCAACCATGCGAATCATTGTCATTCGCCCGCTTTTTACCGTCGTTTGTCGCCTGGCGACGACCTGAATCATGGTCGTCTGGCGTGGTCATAGCGAGGGTGAGGTGGGCAGTGAGTAACATGGGGGGTGCCAGAGGCGCGGGCACCATAGGCCCACCCTTTAGCTGTCAAGAATGGGCGCGTATTTTTTATCGATTCACGT
>JAYVSL010000215.1:0-23081 GCA_043775355.1 Planctomycetota bacterium | reverse complement strand
AAAAACATCGTCGTGTCCTCGACTATGGGACCCGGCGTCAAAGTCGCCTTCTCGGCGAAGGAGGCCTGATCCATGCCGAATTTCATCAATGAGATGATGCTCAGCGAGGTGAAGACCTTGGTCGACGCCAGCTCTTCCATTATCATTCTTGACCCAGCCAAACTCAACAGTGCCGATACGTTGAAGTTGCGCGCTAATCTGCGCGAAGTCGGCGCAAAAATGAAGGTCGCCAAAGTGGCAATCTTCGAGCGCTTGGTGCCTGAATCGGCCAAGCCGATGCTCAACAGCAAGTCGACCATCGCCCTGGTGCTCACCCAGGACATGTTGAGCGCCGCGAAGGTGCTCGTCGAGTTGGCCAAGTCCGACAAGATCTCCCTCAAGGGCGGAGTGATGGACGGCAAGTTGGTCAACACGGCCGACCTCAAAGTGCTTGCCGATCTCCCCAGCTTGCAAGTTTTACGTGGAATGTTCGTCAACATCCTCGCTGCCCCGCTTACCGGACTGGTACGCGTCTTGGCAGAAATCGAAAAGAAAAAAGGTGGCGGCGCTGTGGCCGAACCTGCAGCCGACCCCGCGCCAGCTGCCTGATCCGTTTTTCAACTCACCACTCACCGAGCGGCCGGATCTCCGGGGACAACCCTGTGCCGTCGCTCACTAGCCTAACCCTAAGGAATATCCCATGACTGAAGCAGTCGCCAACAGCAAGCTCGCTGGCATCATCGATGCCGTGAAAACCCTCTCCGTGATGGAATTGGCCGACCTGGTCAAGGCCCTCGAAAAAGAATTCGGCGTGAGCGCCGCTGCCGTCGCCGTCCAAGGTGGCGGAGCTGCACCAGCTGCTGCCGTCGAAGCGCCAACCTCGTTCACCGTGACCTTGGTTGAACAAGCTGCCGACAAGAAGATTCAGGGCATCAAAATGATTCGCGAAATCCTCGGCCTGGGCTTGGCTGACGCCAAGGGCTTCGTTGAGAGCTTGCCGAAGATGGTCAAAGATGGCCTTGAAAAGCCTGCTGCTGACGAACTTGCCAAGAAGCTCACTGAAGCTGGTGGCAAAGTTAAAGTCGAAGGCGCCTAAAAACGTCTTGAGCGACGGATGGCTTCGGCCATTTCGTCGCACCCAGGAACCCCTGGCCAGGAAATCCTGGCTAGGGTTCTTGTCATCGGTGTTCATTTCGCTAGCTTTCGTGCCCCTTTCGGCGCAGTCGTCCACACGCGGGACGAGTTCCGCAGCCATGCTTACGATTTATTTCGCAAGCGGTGAGCGGCGCGCTTGATGGGGAGGGTGGTCGTGCTGTGGCGCGATCATCGGTAACGTAGTGCTTATCGACTCGGGAGGTTCCATGCAGATCCGCTCCTTCGGCTCCACCAAGGAAGTTATACCAGTCCCTAGTTTGGTGAATTTACAGTCGAAGAGCTATGACGAGTTCCTGTTGACCGAGGTCGCACCTGAAGGGCGCGATAAGGTCAAGGGACTTGAAGCTATCTTCCAAGAATTCTTCCCAATTACGGGGTACGACGACCAAGTGGTCGTTAGCTACCATGGTTATTTATTTACCCAGCCGCAGCACAACATTGATGAGTGCCGCGATCTCGGGCTGACGTTCCAGCGTGGCTTGAAGGTTAAGATTCGCGTCAGCGGACAGAACCATCCAACGTTCAGAGACGTGCTCGAAGAAGACGTCCACATCGGCTATTTTCCAATTCGTATTGGCGGTGGCGAATTCGTCATCAACGGTGCTGAACGTACGATCGTGACGCAGATTCAGCGCTCTCCGGGCGTCGACTTCTCGTCTGAAACCGGAACTTCTGGTCGCCGTACGTATTCGTGCCGTATCATCCCCGAACGCGGTTCGTGGATTCAGGTTGAACAGACCTCCAAAGACATTCTGCAAATCAAGATCGACAAGAGCGCTAAGGTCGTCGCGACGTGCTTCTTGCGTGCGATGAATAAAGATTTCGGCTCGACTTCGGCCATCATCCGTCGCTTTTTCAAGACCGATATGGTTGCGATCGCCGGTAAAGGCGCCAAAGAAAAGGCCGTCGGCCGCATCTTGGCTGACGACGTGGTCGACAAAGAGTCTGGCGAATTCCTGGCCAAGGCTTGCGAAGTCTTGTCGGAGAACAGCTTCGAAAATCTCAAAGGTCTAGGCATTGAAAGTCTAGAAATGATCGTCGCTGGCACTAAGCCCGACGACATTTTGCTCAACACCTTGCGCGAAGACGAAGCGACCAGCCACGAAGAAGCGCTATTGCGCATCTATCGTCGCCTTCGCCCAGGCAATCCTACGGATGAAGCCAAGGTCCGCGAATTCTTCAGCGACCGCTTCCTCAATGAAAGTCGTTACAATCTTGGTG
This sequence comes from Planctomycetota bacterium, assembly GCA_043775355.1. Lineage (GTDB taxonomy): Bacteria > Planctomycetota > UBA11346 > UBA11346 > UBA11346 > BOG-1363. Next base: position 20,726 of record JAYVSL010000215.1, on the reverse strand, counting down.
CTGTTGGTCGCTTCCGTATCAATCGTAAGCTGAAGACCGAAGGCGACAGCCGCGTTCTGACCATCGGCGATTACCTCAGCGCTCTCGATTACTTGCTCTCGCTCATTCGCTCGAACACCAGCGCCAGCACGGGCGAAGTCGACGATATTGACCATCTCGGCAATCGCCGCGTGCGTCCAATCGCTGACCTGCTGAGCGATGAACTGCGCGCCGCGATGCTCAAGCTGCGTCGTGCGGTAAAAGAAAAATTATCGCGCGATCTGCAAGCCGAAGATTTGGCTGCGGCTCTAGCGCCGCGTAATTTATTCAACAACCAAGCGGTTGACAGTGCGGTTCAGAACTTCTTCCAGCGTGGCGAATTGTCGCAGGTGGTAGACCAGTCGAACCTGCTGTCACAGCTGACGCACGAGCGTCGCTTGTCAGCGCTTGGACCTGGCGGTCTCAATCGTAAGCGCGCCGGCTTCGAAGTGCGCGACGTACATACGTCACACTACGGCCGTATTTGCCCGATCGAAACGCCTGAAGGTGCTAACATCGGTCTGATTGTTTCGCTCGCTATTTATTCGGCGGTGAACGAGTACGGCTTCTTGGTCACTCCCTATCGCAAAGTGACCAAAGGCAAAGTTTCAAACGATATCGTTTACTTGATGGCCGACGAAGAGTCTGAGGCGCGTATCTGTCAGGCCACCATCGAAATGGACGCCACCGGGAAGATTATTCCTGAGATCGTTCAGGTTCGTTTCGCCGGTCAATTTACCGAAGTCCCGACCGAAGAGGCGACTTACTGCGACGTGTCACCGAAGCAGATGATCGGCGTTTCCGCCGCGCTCATTCCCTTCCTTGAGCACGACGACGCCAACCGCGCCCTGATGGGTGCGAACATGATGCGTCAGGCGGTGCCGTTGTTGATCAGCGAAGCTCCGCTGATTGCCACCGGCATGGAAATCGAAATTCCAAAATCATCATCCATGGTGGTGGTCGCGGAAGAAGATGGCGTGGTCAGCGCTGTCGATGCGAGTCACGTCACGATCAATGGTCGTAAGTACGAGATGCGCAAATTCCACGGCCTGAATGAGCGCACCTGTCTCAATCAGACCCCGATCGTCACCCTGGGTGAAAAAGTCACTAAGGGCCAAATCATCGCTGATGGCGGTGGAACCGATCGTGGTCAATTGGCATTGGGTAAGAACATTCTGGTCGGCTTCATGCCGTACGACGGCTATAACTTCGAAGACGCCATTGTGGTCAACGAACGTTTGTTGGCCGAAGATCGCTTTACCTCGATCCACATCGAAGAATTTAAAGTCGAAATTCGCGAGACCAAGCTCGGCAAAGAAGAATTCACCCGTGAAATTCCAGGCCGTAGCGAAGAATCGCTGCGTAACCTCGATGAACGTGGATTCGTCCGCGTCGGTACCCAGGTCAGACCTGGCGACGTGCTGATTGGTAAAGTCACGCCAAAGAACAAGAGCGAACTCAGTCCAGAAGAAAAGTTGCTGCATGCGATTTTCGGCCGCGCAGGCGAAGATGTGCGCGACGACTCGATGGTGATGAAGCCTGGTATTCGCGGTGTGGTAACTGCTGTGAAGCGTTTCCAACGCCGTGCCGCCTTGACCGAAAAGGACAAGAAGGAAGAAGCCGCGCGCATCAAGATCATCGAAGATCGCTTCATCAAGCAGATGGCCGCCTTGGCGCGCGAGAAATTCTCCCAGATCTGGGAAGTTGCTGGCGCGAACGTGGTGAACATTGAGACCGGCGAAGTCGTCGAGTTCAGCACCACGATGTCGGATGAGGAAGTCCTCAAACTGCACAAAGAGCTGCAGGCGACCGCGCTCAACTTCGTGGGCTCGAAACGTCGTCGTGCGCGCACGATTTACGACGAATTCGATCCGCGCATCGACGACATCAAGCACGCGTGTGAGAAAGAGATCGTCAACGCCAAGCGCGGCGACGATCTGCCGACCGGCGTGCTCGAAATGGTCAAGGTGTTTGTTGCGCGTAAGTTGACGCTCAAAGTCGGCGACAAAATGGCCGGCCGTCACGGTAACAAGGGCGTTATTTCAACCATCGTTCCTGAAGAGAACATGCCGTTCTTGGCTGATGGTCGGACGATCGACATCTTGCTCAATCCACTCGGCGTGCCTTCACGCATGAACGTCGGACAGGTGCTCGAAACGCATCTTGGTTGGGCCGCTCGCACACTTGGCGTGCAGTGCTTTACCCCAGTGTTTGATGGTGCCAGCGAAGATCAAATCCGTGCGATGCTCGTCGAAGCCGGTTTGCCGGTTGAAGGCAAAGTGCATCTTTATGACGGACGCAGCGGCGAGCGCATGCATCAGAAGACCACCGTTGGCGTGCTGTACATGCTGAAACTCCATCACTTGGTGGAAGACAAGCTGCATGCTCGCGCAACCGGTTCGTACTCGCTCATCACCCAGCAGCCGCTTGGCGGCAAGGCGCGCTTCGGCGGCCAGCGCTTCGGTGAAATGGAAGTGTGGGCGCTTGAGGCCTACGGTGCAGCGCACGTGTTGCAGGAAATCCTGACGGTGAAGTCGGATGACGTCGACGGTCGTACGCGCATCTACGAATCGATGGTCAAGGGCGATGGCTCGCTGACCTACGGCACGCCGATGGCATTCGAAGTGTTGATGAATGAAATTCGTGGTCTCGGTCTTGATATTCGCCTGCATCGTCCAGAGGACATGTCCTTTGATTCGGCGCCAGCGACTCTCGATTTCGGTACTTCGGGCAAAGCCTCCGACCAAGCCCCGTTGGATATTGAGTTCGTGCCCAAGTCCGAACCCGCCGATAAGGGCGCCAAGGACGACGAGTAAGATTGCGTAGAAACCGCACGGGACATATACCGTGCGGTGATTAACCGCTGCTTCTTCAGTACTTCCTCACTGCCCTTTTCACTACCTTTTATCATCACTCACGGGAAGCCCAGTACCATGATCGACATGCTCGACCCGACGACCCTACAGAGCCCCGATTACAATGCGGTATCCATCCGCTTGGCATCGCCGGAAGTCATCCGCTCCTGGAGCCAGGGTGAGGTCAAGCGGCCTGAGACCATCAACTACCGCAACTATAAAGCGGAACGCGATGGCCTCTTCTGCGAAAAGATCTTTGGACCAACCAAGGACTGGGAATGCTTCTGCGGTAAATATTCTGGCGTGAAGTACAAAGGCATCGTCTGCGAAAAGTGCGGCGTGTTGGTTACTCACAGCCGCGTGCGTCGCGAACGCATGGGCCACATCAATTTGGTGTCCCCAGTTGCGCACATTTGGTTCTTCAAAACCATGCCGTCGCGCCTTGGTATTTTGTTGGGCATGAAATCGTCGAACCTTCAGCAGGTCGTCTACTTCCAGAAATACATTGTTACTGATCCTGGCACCACTCCGCTTGAGTACATGGAAGTGCTCACGGAAGAACAGTATCGTAAAGCGCAGGAAAAATACGGCGACGATTTCAAGGCCATGATGGGCGCTGAAGCGGCCCAGGAATTGATCCGCCATCTCGATAGCGATCGCATGATCAGCGAATTGCGCGAAGAACTCGCGTCGACGCGCGCGAAGCAGAAGATCGAAAAGATCATCAAGCGTCTGAAGCTGGCCGAGGAACTGAAGAACTCCGGCAACGATCCACAGTGGATGATCATGACCACCGTGCCGGTTATTCCGCCGGATTTGCGTCCGTTGGTGCCGCTTGAAAACGGAAATTTCGCGACCAGCGATTTGAACGATTTGTATCGCCGGGTCATTTACCGTAACAATCGTCTGAAGAAATTGGTCGAGCTCAATGCTCCCAGCATCATCATCCGCAATGAAAAGCGCATGTTGCAGCAGGCGGTTGACGCATTGTTCGACAACGGTCGTTGCCAACGCGCAGTGTTCGGCTCAGGCAATCGCCCGCTCAAGTCGCTCACCGACATGATCAAGGGCAAGCAGGGTCGTTTCCGCGAAAACTTGCTCGGCAAGCGCGTCGACTACTCGGCTCGTTCGGTCATCGTGGTTGGTCCTCGCCTCAAGCTGCACCAGTGCGGCTTGCCGAAGAGCATCATTCTTGAGTTGTTCCAGCCGTTCATCATTCGCGCGCTCAAAGAGCGCGGCTATGCGGAAACCGTCAAGGCCGCCAAGCGCAAGCTAGAGCGCCGCGACGAAGAAGTCTGGGAAGTTCTTGATGACGTGATCAAGGGCCGCGTGGTCATGCTCAATCGTGCACCGACGTTGCATCGCATGGGTATTCAGGCGTTCGAAGTGGTCATGATTGATGGCTCGGCCATTCAGCTTCATCCGCTGGTGTGTCAGGGTTTCAACGCTGACTTCGACGGCGATCAGATGGCCGTCCATCTTCCGTTGTCAATCGAAGCGCAGACCGAAGCGCGCGTGTTGATGTTGTCGACCAACAACATTTTCTCACCTTCCAATGGCAATCCGATTATCTCGGCTGACCAAGACATCGTCTTGGGTTGTTACTTCCTGACCTTGCCAAAAGAAAATCAAATTGGCGAAGGCAAGATCTTCTGTGGTTTCAATGAAGTGCTGATGGCTCTCGACTGTAAGGTCGTCAGTCTGCATTCCTTGATTCGCATTCAACTGCCGAAGGGTCACCGCATCGATGATGGCGGCCCAGTGAAGAAAATCTTGCCAGCGACGACGCTGATTGAGACCACTCCTGGTCGCATGATTTTCAATGAAGCACTGCCGAAGGGCATGCCTTATTACAATAAGACTCAAGATAAGGGCGGTTTGCGCCGCGTGATCGCTGACTGTTTCGAATACCTCGATCGTCGTAGCACCATCGAAGTGCTCGACTCGATCAAGGAACTCGGCTTCAAGTATTCGACTCTGTCGGGCATGTCGTTCGGCGCTGCCGATCTGTATGTTCCTGAAGAGAAGGGTGCGATTATTGCCGAGGCCGATAAAAAGGCTCAGAAATACCAGAAGGCTTACCAACGTGGTTTGATCACCGCGTCAGAGAAGCATCGCAACATCATTGAAACCTGGACTCATGCGACGGAAGAATTGTCAAAAGCGTTGATGGAACGTCTGCGTAACGACACGCGTTACGGCGATGACTACATCAATCCAGTGTACGTCATGGCGACGTCTGGTGCGCGTGGTTCGGTTGCCCAGATTCGTCAGTTGTGTGGTCTGCGTGGTTTGATGGCCAAGCCGAACGGCGAAATCATCGAAACCCCGATTCGCGCAAATTTCCGCGAAGGTCTGAAAGTGCTCGAGTATTTCACCTCGACGCACGGTGCGCGTAAGGGCTTGGCCGATACCGCGCTCAAGACCGCTGACTCGGGTTACTTGACCCGTAAGTTGGTTGACGTGTCGCAAGACGTCATCGTCAGCTTGGTTGACTGTAACACCGTCGGCGGCGTCACCAAAGCGGTGGTGTACGAAGGCGATGTCATCAAGGTCTCGCTCGCTGATGCGATCACTGGGCGTACGGCCCGCGATACCATCGTCGACATCATCACTGATGAAGTCATTGTTCACGAAAACGAAATCATCTCACGCGATAAAGCCAAAGCGGTCGAAGCGATGGGCTTCGAAAAGATTCGCGTGCGCAGTCCGCTGACGTGTGAATCGCGCGCTGGTATCTGCCAGAAGTGCTACGGCATGGATTTGAGTCGCGGTTTGGCCGTCGAACACGGCGTCGCGGTGGGTATTATCGCCGCGCAGTCGATCGGCGAACCAGGCACGCAGCTGACCATGCGTACGTTCCACATCGGTGGTGTGGCCGGCGTGAAGACCGAAGAAACCAACTACAAGTCACGTAAGCCAGGTAAACTGGTCTACGAAAACTTGCGCACGGTTATCAACGGCAACAAAGAAGTGGTCGTGCTCAATCGTAACGGTGAGCTCGTCATTCTTGATAAGAACAATCGCGCCATCGAACGCTTTAAAGTTCCGGTCGGTTCCAAGCTGTTGGCCAAAGACGGCGTGGTGATCGAAAAGGGCGTGATGGTGGTCGAATGGGAAGCGGCGAACATTCCGATTCTCTCCGACGTTGCGGGTACGGTGCGCTTCGAGCACATCATTCCTGAAGTCACCATGCGCGAAGAACGCGATCCTGCGACTGGCATTATCAACCGTGTTATTCTCGAGGGTAAGGGCGACCTGCATCCTCAGATCTTGCTGGAAGACGAATCGGGCAAGCCAATCGCGCACTATCCGATCCCTGAAAAAGCGACCTTGCGTGTTGCTGAAGGCTCGAAGATCGCCGGTGGTACGTTGCTGGCGTCGACTCCGCGCGAAATCGCCGGTACGCATGACATCACCGGTGGTTTGCCGCGTGTAACCGAATTGTTCGAAGCTCGTCCGCCGAAAGAACCAGCCGTTATGGCTGAAATTGACGGCACCGTCGACTTTGGCGAACGTAAGCGCGGCAAGCGCACGATCATCGTGCGCGGTGATTCGGGCACTGAAGTCGAACACTCGATTCCTCAGGGCAAACATTATCGCGTCCACAAGGGCGACCGCGTCAAAGCCGGCGATGCGCTGGTCGACGGCGTCTTGGTGCCGAAAGACTTGTTACGTGTCTGCGGCGAAGAAGCCTTGCAGGACTACCTGATTACCGAAATTCAGGCGGTTTATCGCGCTCAAAACGTGAAGATCGACGACAAGCACATCGAAACCATTGCGCGTCAGATGCTGCGTAAAATCGAAATCATCGATCCAGGTGATCTGCCCTACCTGCAGGGCCAACTGGTCGACAAGATTCGCGTTCGCGAAGAGAACCAACGTGCGATTGCCGAAGGCAGACGCCCGGCGAACTTCGAACCCAAGCTCATGGGTATCACCCGTGCAGCCTTGCAGTCGGAATCGTTCATCTCGGCGGCTTCCTTCCAGGAGACCACCAAGGTCTTGGCCGACGCCGCATTGGCGGGTCGCAGAGATCCACTCTTGGGCCTCAAGGAAAACGTCATCCTTGGCCACTTGATTCCCTGCGGCACCGGTTTCGTCACCTACAAGGGTGCTCAAATCGAGAAGCTGGGAGCCCCAGTTGTAATTCCAGAAACCGTTGCTAGCGTCCGCGCCCCCGTTCAGGAGTCCGTCAGTGCCCACGATTAATCAGCTCATTCGCAAGGGTCGCCAGACGCAGGGCGTCAAGAGCAAGAGCCCGCAGTTGGAGAACAACCCGTTTAAACGCGGTGTGTGCCTCCAGGTTAAGACCATGACCCCAAAGAAGCCGAACTCGGCGCTGCGTAAAATCGCGCGCGTTCGTCTTTCGAACGGCAAAGAAATCACCGCCTATATCGGTGGTGAAAAGCACAACCTCCAGGAACACAGCTTGGTGCTGATCCGTGGTGGACGCGTGCACGATCTTCCCGGTGTGCGTTATCACATCGTGCGCGGCAAACTCGACTGCCAGGGCGTTCAAGGCCGTAACCAGAGCCGCTCGCTCTACGGCACCAAGCGTCCTAAGAAAAAGTAGCTGCGAGCTACGAGCTACGGGCAACGAGTCATGTGACTCCTGCCGTTGCTCGTACGTTGCTTAACTCGTAGCTCGATGCTCGCAGCTCGTCGCTACTAAGTACCTCCCAGGCTAAAGTCCTGAGATATAAGGGAAAAACCATGGCCTTCCCGCCACGCAAATCACGTCACGACGAACCAACCGGCGAAGAGCTGCAAGAAGCCGCCGCCGCCGCTAATGCCGAAGCGGCTGGCGTCATCATCAATGAAGATGGTTCGATCACCCTCGCCGATGGCTCACTGCCAAAGGGCCCAATCCCGCAGCGTTGGGTTGGCCTCGGCTTGATGCCTGATGGTCGCTATAACAGCTTGTTGGTTGCTAAGTTCGTCAACTGCTTGATGTACGACGGCAAAAAAGTCACTGCCGAAGGCATCTTTTATGACGCCATGAAGCAAATTGCTGACAAGCTGAAGTCCGATCCTCTGCCGGTGTTCGAGCAGGCGCTCGAAAATGCCAAGCCGTTGGTCGAAGTTCGCTCGAAGCGCATCGGCGGCGCGAACTACCAAGTTCCTATCGAAGTCAGCCGCAAGCGTCAGCAAGCCTTGGCGATCCGCTGGATCCTCGAAGCTGTGCGTGGTCGTAAAGGCCGCCCGACTGCCGAGAAGCTCGCCCAGGAACTGGTCGACTGCTACAACAAGACGGGCACCACTGTGCAGAAGCGTGAAAACACGCACCGCATGGCCGAAGCCAACAAGGCGTTCTCGCACTTCGCGTGAACGATTGGTGATGCGGCCTAAGGTTTGCATCGCACGTGCTGGATAAAGGCACTAAAAAAGAAAGAGAGCGGAATTCCGTTCTCTTTTTTTCGTTAACGACATTGAGTTTTCAGCAGAGCGGAACTTGGGCCGGACACCTGTCCTCATTTCGAGATCTCACGCGGAGGCGCGGAGAATACCCCAAAAGCTGCCGCGCCGGGAGTTGGCGCGGCATTCACCAAATGGACGATAGCCTGTTGTTACGATTTCACGGACATCCTCCGCTCCTCCACGAGAGCCCATCGCGGTTTTGATAATTCAGATTGAGGGCGGTTTCGTCCGTTGTTTGGGAAACTGAACCGAACACCAGTTAGTCGCTTGAACGAAGCGCCGTGCGTGTCAGTCTCGGCCATATGATAATTTTTCACTTTTTAAGCACAGCGTTCCATCACCGCCGAGGCGGATTCACCCTGATCGAATTGATGATCGTGGTTTCGATTATCGCGGTGCTCGCGGGTTTGCTGTTACCAATCATTGGCTGGGCTCGCACGCGATCACAACAGACCGCGTGTCAGAGTCGTCTGAGTCAGCTTGGTGGGGCCGTTCGAATTTATGCGGAGTTGGAAGGTGGCCGAGCTCCGGCAAGTCAGAATTGGGGCGCGACGAAACCAGAGCGCAGCAGTGCGTGGTTTAATCAGCTACCGCGCTTGGTGAGTGAGCGCAAGGTGACGCAGTCAGGAACCATGTTTCAGTGCCCGGCATTTACCGGCGCGCCCCCAGGGCTGATTCGCAATGAAGTGCCGAAGAGCTACAAAATGAATATCGAACTGGATCGTGTGCGCACGCCGACGCGTTCGTATCGTCATAAACCATTTTTCATGGATCGCATCAGCGATGGTGCGTCAGTGGTTTTGTTTGTCGACGGCATCACCGTTGGTGGTAAGGGTCAGTGGGGATATGCCGGTGCCAAAGATGTCGATGACACGCGTCATCGTGGCTGGGTCAGCGTGTTGTTCGCAGATGGGCACACCGTGCGCGCGCCAGCGACTTCAGAAACCCAAACCGGATCGAAGACCATTCGTTGGTTGAGCGCTGATTGGGAATAAGGAGATTACCGTAGCTCGGTCTTTGCTCTGAGCATTCGTTCACGTGAGTGCTCATGGGTGTAATCTAGCGGCTGCGACGCAGCAAACAAAACCGGTGGTCTGTAGCCTATAGCTTGTAATTTCTCTCATCGGAGTTCGGCGTTATGGCTCTGACGCAGCGCTAGCTAGTCCGACGGCTTTCCGTACACCACCGCACATGTCCAAACAGCGTTATCATTTTTCCGGAATCGCCGGGGCCGGGATGAATCCTCTCGCTCAACTCATGCGTGCCTGGGGACACACTGTGCAGGGCAGTGATCGTTCGATTGATCAGGGCAAACATTCTGACTTGGTGGTGCGACTGCGCGCTCAGGGCATCACGATTCTGCCGCAGGACGGCAGCGCGATAGGTGCTGGTATTGAGCGATTTATTTATTCGACGGCGGTAGAGCAGGACACTCCAGAAATTCGCGCCGCAAAATCTTTTGGTATCGCTTTAGTACCGCGTCCAACTTTGTTGGCTGAAGTCGTCAACGCCGGTGGCCCTGGCGTCGCCATCGCGGGAACCTCAGGCAAAAGTACCGTGACGGGAATGATCACTTGGATTTTGCGCCAAGCAGCCACGTCAGCGACGATTCTGTCCGGTGCACCATTAGCAGCCGATGGCGTCGGCGGTGGTTTTGCCGTAGGCCCGCAAGGTGGAGTGGTGGTTGCCGAAGCGTGCGAATCGGACGGCACTTTAATTGGTTATCACCCTGGCATCGGCGTGATTCATAATATCAGTCGCGACCACACCGAGGTCGAACAGCTGCATCAGCAATTCGATCGCTTCGCTCATCAAAGCCGTTTGCTGCTGGTGAATGCGGGTTGTGCAGAGGCGCTCAAAGCAGCGGTCGGCCACCCGCGCGTGCGGCGTTATGGTCAAGGTGGTGCGGCGGAATATCCGTTGGAAGTCATCGCTGTCGGACCACAGCGCAGTCAAGGCGTGCTTGGTTTGCCCGGTGGAAATGAAATCGCTCTCGATCTGCCGCAACCGGGTGCACATAATTTAGAAAACGCCGCCGCCGCTTGTGCCGTGGCCTGCGAACTGGGTATTGCTCCCGCCGTCATCGCTCAGGCTTTACGTGAATTCCCAGGCGTGGCGCGTCGCTTTGAAGTGATTGGCATGACCGATACCGGCATTCGGGTGGTCGATGATTATGCCCATAATGGCGAGAAAATTCGCGCCGCCGTGCTGGCAGCGCAAGCCGGATGCAATCGTCTGGTAGCTGTTTTCCAACCTCACGGTTATGGTCCCGCGCGTTTCCTTCGCTCTGAGTTAAAAGAGTTACTGCCAAGTTTGTTGCGGCCGCAAGATCGTTTCTGTTATGGGGAAATATTTTATAGCGGCGGCACAGTGGCCAAAGATATCAGCAGTCGTGAACTGGCGCAGGATTTACCTGAACGACTGCGCTGTGGCTACGCCGCCAATCATCAAGAAGTTTTGGCGTGGACAGCAGAGGCGGCCATTCCAGGCGACACCGTTTTGTTAATGGGCGCACGCGATCCAGAATTACCACGTTTGGCGCGAGCGATTCATGAACTGTTGTAAATGTAATTGAAAACTACCTCACTGCCAAGAAGCAGTCAGGAAACGGGAGAATGACATGGAGGACCGGAGAACCGGAGAATGAACGGTTTCAAATAATATAACCCACGCCAGTGCTTGGCTTTTGGATTCTCCGGTTCTCCGGTCCTCCATGTCAGATTTGTCTTTTTCCAGACAGCCTCTAAGTGCGCGTTCGCCTAACCCATGTCATTTCTTTGCGCCTTTGCGACTTCGCGGTGGAAGTTTGCATTCTAAACGCTGCCCCAAGTTCGATTTCAGCGTGGGCGCAGCGCTCGCGGTTTATCCAGGATTTCTTTTAATACGATGAGTTCGCGTAAAACGGCAGGCTGGCGAACGAGTCTGACCATGCGGTGAGCGTCGACGGCGCCACCGTGATGGGCCACTTTTGCTGGTATATGTGATGCTTTCTGACGCTGGCGTTCGCGTTCGGCGACTCGTTGATGACGCAGGCGTTCTTGTTCAGCGTGTTGTTCAGCAGCAGCCTTGGCATCCGCTTCTTCTTGTTCGCGTTGCTGGGCAGCAGCGCGGCGGGCGAGGGTGCGGCGTAGTGCTTCGATTTGTTCTTCGCTGCGTTCAATCGGCTTGCCAGCGGTTGGTCGTGGCTGTGGTTGATTGCGCTCATTGACTTCATCAATGGTTTCTTTGACCAAAATAATCAGATCGCCGAGAATGCTCATGTGGTCATTCCTAATAGTGAGGGTGCGGTAGGCAGAGCGTGGAGTGCGAAAGACGTGGCCTTTCGCACTCCGCAAGCGATCAACGCGTTTTTATGGCGTTGATTATTTCGTCTTGTCGGTTTTCCCACCGGCATCGGGATGAGCGATCGATGAGCGCATGTCGGTGTCGGCTTGGACATTCTTGAGGTTGTAATATTCCATCACACCTAAGCGTCCGCTGCGGAAGGCGTCGGCGATGGCCATGGGAATTTCGGCTTCGGCAAGCACGACTTTGGCGCGGTTTTCAGCGACCAGAGCGGTCATTTCTTGTTCACGGGCGACGGCCATGGCGCGGCGCTGTTCGGCTTCGGCTTGGGCGATGATTTTCTGCGCTTCTGCTTGGTCGGTTTGCAAACGCGCACCGATATTTTCGCCAACGATAATATCGGCAATATCGATCGAAAGGATTTGAAAGGCGGTGCCAGCATCGAGCGCGGAGTCGAGTACGGTTTTGCTGATCGACTTGGGATTCGCTAATACTTCCATGTGATTCTGGGCCGCACCGATGGTGGAAACGATGCCCTGACCAACCCGCGCGACGATGGTGTTCTCGGTGGCGCCGCCGACCAAGCGATCAAGGTTGGTACGCACGGTGACGCGCGCTTTGACTTTTAATTGGATGCCATTGCCAGCAACGCCGTCGACGGTGGTCGGATTTTGTCCAGGCGTCGGTACATCGATGACCTTGGGATTGACCGAGGTTTGTACGGCATCCAGCACGTCGCGTCCGGCAAGGTCGATGGCGCAAGCACGATCAAAGGTCAACGGAATGTCGGCTTTGCTCGCGGCAATCAGCGCTTGGACAACTTTCACTACGTGGCCGCGGGCCATATAGTGGCCTTCCAGTTTGTCGGCGGTGATATCGATGCCGGCTTTCTTGGCGGTGATGCGCGCGGTGACGATGATGTTAGCGTCAACTTTACGGAAACGCATCAGCACGATCGATACCAAACCGACCGGCGCGTTGGAGAGAATCGACTGCATCCACAACTGGAACGCATTCCAGATCATGAAAAAAATGAACAATGCCATCAGGCAGAGAATGCCCACGCCGATGGTCAATGGGTTGAGGTCAATCGCGCCGAGCACGAGTTGAGGAGTATCGGTGAGGTTCATGAGGTATCCTGGTTCGATGGACTGAGGTTGGTGAAAGAAAGGATCAATGAAAAGAAGTTGAAGGATGATGACGACTGAGCAAAGCGCCGGTCATACCAGCGCGGGTTCGACCACCACGGTAACTCCGTCGACGATCGTCACGCGTACGGTGTCGCCAGCTTTGGGCACCGTGCGGGCGTGAACGACCACGTCGAGCTCGCCTTGCGGGAACCTGACACGTGCCATCATACGAGGTGGATCGATGATGGTGCCGGCAGTCCCAGGAGCCGCTTGTAGTAAGACGCTGGCGGGATTCAGCGGAGCGCGTCCGTTGGTGGAATAATCAGCGCCGCCAGAGGGTGGTTGGATTTTTCCGGTTTCATGTACGGCGTTGGCGATGAGTTGGAGGGGATCTTCACCGACCAGATCGACTGCGCAGGCGCGCTCCATCGTCAGGGGAATGGAAAAGCGTTTCGCTGATAACAGCGCGGCAACCACCATGCGGATGTTGCCACCAGCCAATTGATGAGCGGCCAACGTTTGGGCGTCGACCTCCAAATTATTTTGTTTGGCTACCAGCAGTTGGTTGACCAACAGAATCGTATCGACTTTACGCATCTGCATGAGCATCAGTTCAACGATCCCAAGGTTGATTCCTTTCAGCCACACGCTCAGGCTCAGTTGCCAGGCGCGTAACCAGATCAGGCCAACCGTAGTGATCAGTGGTGTGGCAATAAGCACGAAGGTCAGCCATAGCCAATTTTTAGTCAGGAATTCACTCATAATCATTACCTAGCAGAAGAAGGCGTGATGACAGCAGGCGTGGCGCTTGAATCGGCGATCACCAAAACGGTGGGGCCTTCAATGCGGCGGACGATGATCGGCGTGCCTTTGTTGGCGACGGGGCCTTCGACCATCACATCAATTTCGCCGCCGGAAAAACGCGCACGACCGGTGGGCATGGCGTCGGTGATCATAATGCCGCGTGAACCATTGATGATGCCCATCTCAGCGCTGGCATGACGATAACCGGCGTCTTCGGTGATGGCCGATTTTGGTACCAAGTCAGAACGCATCAGTCGGCGCAGGCCCCAGGTGACGACCAGCGCCGTTAAAATCGGCGTTGCTACGACCAATGCCCAACCGACGACCGGTGATGAACCGAAGCCGATGACAATGCCAGCGACGGCGCAACCAAATGCGGCGATCGCGAGCAGGCCATAGCTGACAAAGATGAATTCCAGCAATAGCAAAACGGCGGCGACGGCCAGCAACACCACGGCGATTAACGCATCGTGTACGATGATGCTGTCAGCAATCCCGACAGCCACCGTAACGGGAGGACTGTTCGTGACCGTTTGCATAAGGAACGGCACGGTGCTCATACGGTGGCTTTTTTATCGGCGGTTGCTGACGAATCGACGGCTTTTACCAGCGCTTCGCCAAAACGCATACCGACGATCTCGACCGTGGTTCCGGCTTTGATGAATTCGCCATGCTCCGCTTCGGCGCTTAAATCACGACCGTCGATGACGATGTAACCGTTGGGCGTCAAATCGCTGCGCGCCAGCGCGCGTCGGCCGTTGGCGGTAAGGCTGGTCACCACGGTGTCGGCATCGGTCGAACTGGTGGCGGTGATCTCTGCCATCGAAGCCAATTTGCGCGCCACCGCTAAGCGCGGCATAGCGAGGATGAGAATGACTAAGCCGCCACTCGCGACGATCATCGCGGCGGTGCTGCTGATCAGCGCATCAAGTACGCTGCCGCCCCAACCTGGGGTAGAGGGCGCGAATTGGCTAGCATCGGGCATGAAGGCGAGCACTAAGCCAAACATGCTCAGGCAAGCGCCGAATAAGGCGAGCCAACCGCCGGTGGGCAGCAAGAAAATTTCCACGGCAACCAGCGCCAGACCGCCAGCAACCAAAATGATTTCGGGATAGCTGGCTAATTCCATATAAAATTGGCAGATAAAGAAGAGCACGCCGCAGACGCCGGCCAACATGGCCCAAATACCAATGCCAGGAGCTTTGAGTTCGAGGATAAGAAAAAGCACTGCCAGCGCCGCCAGCATGGGCGCGAAACCGCTCAAGGTCCAACTCAGTTTTTCGCTCGCGGACGGCGCCAGATTCAGCACCGTCGCCGGATCGCCGCCGAGTTGGCGATACAGCGCATCCAAATCCTTGACCTGACCGCTAGCCATCCCTTCGTCCATGGCTTCTTTCGAGGTAAAACTGAGCAAACGATCTTCGCCAAGGATGACAATTTTTTGTTCGGTTTTAACGTCGGGATGCGCAGCCAAAAAACGCGGCAGGTCATCTTCGATCACCCAGGTCGGACCGTCTTTCAAATCAAAGCGATAGAGTTCCTGGTTGCGCGCAGTCATTTTCAGCAGCTTGGCTTCATTCCAGCCGTTTTTCTGCGCCACCGAACGCAACAATGCGCGCACCACGGTTTCCCCTTTTTCAGGTGCGTATTCCATTTTCCCATCCGCGCCGAAAAAAATCACGCCGATGTCACCGATGGTGGCGACTTCCGTAAGGTAAACCCGGCGATGGGCAAACGCGATAAGTGAACCGGCACTGTACGATTGATTATCAACAAAGGCCACAGTGAGGGGGCCGTCTTCTGGAACAGACAAAGCGGCTTTGACCATTTCTTCCGCGCTATCAACGCGTCCACCTGGAGTGGTCAGATGCACGACCACCGCGTCGACTTTGGCTTTGATGGCGGCATCCATAGATCTGCGATAATACCGCGACATCGCAGGATCAATCTTCCCATCGATTTCAATATAGGCGATGCGCTTAACCGTGTTGTTCGTAACTGCGGTCGCAGCCGTGGTGGGAACGGCGTCGACCGCGTGCGTCGGCGCTGGTGTCGCCTCAGCTGCGCCGAGGACACCGACGATGAGCAAACAGCAGAGCAGCAAAAATGTTCGTGTCGCAATCATGGGCAGGAGTGTGTGGGGTCATCGATGAGTGGCCAGCGCCGGAAGCTACGAGCTACGAGCTTCGAGCTACGAGCTTCGAGCTTCGAGCTACGCCACAGGCTCCAGACAACAGGCTCGGTAGCTTGTAGCTCGTAGCTTGTAGCTGGTAGCTAGTAGTGGTAGCTCGCAGCTCGCAGCATCTTGCCGCCGGATTTTTTCCCCACATAAAGCGCCTCCCCTCAAGGAATTCCTATGCCAACTCCAGGCAATGTCGTCATCGGTCAGTCCGGCGGTCCGACCGCAGTGATCAATCAAACGCTCATCGGCGTCGCCAAAGAAGCATTGCGGTATCCGCAGACGTTCCTGAAAGTTTACGGGGCCATTCATGGCATCCAGGGCATCATTGATGGGAACTTCTGTGATTTTGCGCAAGAAGATCCAGCGAACTTGGAAGTGGTCGCGGGCACTCCGTCCGCCGCGCTTAAGTCTGTGCGCTTGAAGCCAACGCCAGAGGTCTGTGCTCAGGTGCTGGCGCGTTTCAAAGAACTGAACGTGCGCTACTTCTTTTATATCGGCGGCAATGATACCGCTGAAACCGCGCATATTATCAATGAAATGGCGGTCAAAGAAGGCTATCAACTGACCTGCATTCATTGTCCCAAGACCATTGATAATGATCTGCGGGTGACCGACCATTGCCCTGGGTATGGCTCAGCAGCGAAATTTGTCGCACAGGCGTTCATGGGCGACAATCTCGATAATCGCTCACTTGGCGGCATTAAAATTAACGTCGTCATGGGTCGACATGCTGGTTGGTTAACCGCTGCCGCTGCGCTGGCGCGTCAGTTTCCTGACGATGGTCCGCATGTGATCTATTGCCCTGAAGCGGATTTTTCGTTGGCGCAATTTGGTAACGACGTGCTGAAAGTGTACCAACGCCTGGGCCGCTGCGTCATCGCGGTCAGCGAAGGTATTCACGGCATCGGCGGCGCCGACATCGTCAACCTGGGTGAAACCGACAGCCACGGCAATAAACAATTGTCGGGCTCCGGCGCGCTTGGTGATTTTCTCGCGGCGCAGCTCAAGAGTTTCCTCGGCAAAGCACAGCCCGGCGTGAAGCATCGCATTCGTGCGGATACCTTCGGTTATCTGCAGCGCTGTTTCCCAGGCGTGGTCAGCGATGTCGACGCTAGTGAAGCTCGACGTGCTGGCACCGCAGCCGTCGCAGCCGCCATCGCGGGCACGACTAGCGGATCGGTAGCGTTCAAACGCGTGGGTGATGGCGCTGCTTACGCCGTCGAAACGTTTATGACTCCGCTGCATACGGTGGCCAAAGAAACCAAACCCATGCCACGTGAATGGATCAACGCTGCTGGCAACGACGTGGTGATGGAAAAGTTGATGCCGTACCTCAAGCCTTTAGTCGGCACCCTGCCGGCGATCGGTCGCTTAGCGATGGCGGGCGCAAAGAAGGCATAATCGCCTGTATTTACCGTGCGTTTAGCGTCGTCGGCAGCAGATGAAAAGCTGCTCGGCGGCTAGTCGCGGGTTGGTACAGCCCACAGGTCAAATCACTGTCTGACATCAGTACTGACGAGGCAGAAGGAAAGACTTTCCTTGGCTGATGCCTTAGCTATGAACCCGCCTCTCTTCTGAAAAGAAGAAGTCTCGTCAAAAATACCAAACCCCCAACAAACCCGTTTTGGGCCGGTATCATTCGAGGTTCTCGCTTCCTCAACGGCCTGCAATCACACCAACGGCTCTCTAGCC
Source organism: Planctomycetota bacterium (assembly GCA_043775355.1). Lineage (GTDB taxonomy): Bacteria > Planctomycetota > UBA11346 > UBA11346 > UBA11346 > BOG-1363. The sequence continues at coordinate 3,339 of JAYVSL010000215.1, read as the reverse complement.
AAACCAAGAGAAACCCATCATGAGTCAACCAGATACGCTCTCTCAATCACCGGATAATGCCAAGCGCCTGCTTCTTGCGGGTTTCATGGCAATCCTCGCTGCAGGCATCGGTTTCGGTGTGCGCGGAGGAATTGTTAATAATTGGGGCGCAGACTTCGGGTTTACAGCTGGCACCCTTGGTGCTATCGGCGGTGCGGGTTTCTCGGGTTTTTGCTTCGGCATCATTATTGCCGGTGTGATCGTTGATAAGCTGGGTTACGGCAAGTTGGTCGCCGCAGCTTTTGCCCTGCATCTGGTTTCTGCCTTTGTGACCTTTGGCGCGACGCCTGCCGAAGCAGGAGCGACCGATGCGGTCAAAGCGGCGGCAAATGCCAGCGCTTACAATTTCCTCTACTGGGGCATGTTTATTTTCGCGCTCGGTAACGGCGTGCTTGAGGGTGTAGCGAATCCGTTGGTGTCGACGCTGTTCCCAAAGAACCGTACGCATTACATGAATATCCTGCACGCCAGCTGGCCCGCGGGTCTGATCGTTGGTGGAATCATCGGATACACGCTGGGTGAAAGCGGTGTCAGCTGGAAAATTCAGCTCAGCCTCTACCTGATCCCGACGGTGATCTACGGTATCTTGTTCCTCGGCCAGAAGTTCCCCAAGTCGGAAGCAGCCGCGAAAGGCTTGTCCTTTGGCGAAATGTTCAAAGACATCGGCGTACTTGGTAGCATCGTGGCATGCTTCCTCCTGTCGTTGTTCTTTGCGAATGCTCTTGGCTTCTCGAGTGGGTCCGCAACCGCAATCGCTGGTGGGCTGATGCTCGTGGTTCTGCTCCTGTGCCACAGCCACGGATCCCGTGGTGAGTCGATTGTTCCTATGGGCTCCTTCCTGCTCTTCGTGCTGTTCGTTACGCATGCCTTGGTCGGCTCGGTTGAACTTGGCACTGATGGCTGGATCCAGAACATCACCGGCAACATCCTCTCGACCGATCAGGGCAAGTTGCTGTTCATCTTCACTTCTTTGGTGATGTTCAGCCTGCGCTTCTGTGCCCATTTCATCGAGAAGACCCTCAAGCTATCGCCGATCGGTTTGTTGCTGATCAGTTCCGTCTTGGCGGTCGTCGGTCTCAACCTTGCTAGCGGCATCACCACTTTCACTAGTGCTTTGATCGCACTGGGCATCTATGCCGTCGGCAAGACGTTCTTCTGGCCGACCATGCTCGCGGTGGTGGGTGACCGCTTCCCGCGTAGTGGTGCGATCGCCATGTCGCTCATGGGTGGCATCGGCATGATGTCGGTCGGTATGATCGGCGGACCGGGCCTCGGTTATGCCAAGGACCGTTTCGCAGGTGAAGCATTGCAGACCGCCTCTGTTGAGACGTTCACCGCCAATAAGGCGGATAAGCCCAGTGAGTTCCTGATTTTCGCCCCATCGCATGGTATTGACGGCACCAAGTTGGATGCCGCTCAGAAGGCCGTCGGCAACTACGCTAAGGAGCAGAAGAAGATCGCTGCGGGCGATAAGATCGAAAAGCCACTCGCTGAGCCAACGGCCTCTGACAAAGCCGTTGCCGCAGCAAGTATTGCTGGTGATCGTAAGACCTTGGTCGCCGACTCAGCAATCCCTGCTGGCATGGCACTGATCTACTTGCTGATCTTCATCTACTTCAAAACCATCGGCGGCTACAAAGTCGTCCGTATCGAAGAGAAATAAACGCCAGCGATCCGGCGTGCCATGACTTGGCATGCCGGATCGCACTGGGCTTGAACGTGTAACGAAGAAACCCTCGGCAATCGCCGAGGGTTTCTTTGTTACCATGATCAGCGATCGCGCAGCGATGGCATTACAATCGCGCAATGGCTTTGCCCTTTCGACATCCTCAAAGGCTTTGGATGGTTCGGTCACCAGCCCCAACGGGGCGGCCCAAGGTAGCCCAGGGCAACGCCCTGGGAAACGTGGGCGGTGGATGATGGAGCCCTGTAAGGGCGGCCAAAACGACGGTCGATTCGGTCGCCCTTTCAGGGCTTTAACGACAAATGGCCATCAACCCCGGGCGTTGCCCTGGGCTACCTTGGGCCGTCCCGTTGGGACTGGGATTCTCGCGATGATGACTCCACCTGACTCCACCTGACTCCACCTCGGGTCGTTGATCGCATGCGAGACGCAAAGAAATGGCAGGCGCCATCGGGATTCATCCGTGATTATTTCTTCTTCGCTGTCTTCTTTGCTTTCGCCACTGGTTTCTTGCCTTTACCAGCCTTAACTTTGGCTGCGGTTTTCTTCTTTGCCGTGCCCCAGCGTTTTGCTACTTCACGTTTCATGAACTTCAGGCCATCGCTGGCGAGTTGTTCTTCGGTGACAAACATTTTGCGCCAGATCTTCGTCGCAGCGGCAAGCTTGGGCATGGCGAGGCCGAACGCTTCGATGGTCAGCCAGCCATCGTATTTAATTTTCTTGAGCGCGTCGAATGACTCTTGCCAATTCACTTGGCCTTTGCCTGGCGTGCTGCGGTCGTTCTCGCTGATGTGGACGTGGGCCATAACGTCGGCGCAGGATTTCAGCGCGGCGGTGATGTCCTTTTCTTCGATGTTGGCATGGAAGGTGTCGTACATCATTTTGCAGGCGGGATGGTTGACTTCGCGGGCAAACTTCGCCGCGTCGTCAGCGCAATTGAGTAAATAGATTTCGAAACGATTAAGGAATTCCAACACCAAGGTAACGCCGACTTTTCCGGCGTACTCGGCAACCGGCTTCATGCTTTGAACGCCCCATTTCCACTCGTCTTTGGTGGGACCAGCGCCACTGAAATGACCAAGTGCGGCGTAATACGGGCCAGCAAGGTGGGTCGCGCCAACGGCAGCGCAGCAATCGAGGGTCCGCTTGTTCAGCTCGATGCTTTTTGCACGTACCTTCGGATCAGGGCTGATGGGATTGTCGTCGACGGTACGAATGGTGACGGCAGTGCGTTCCATGCCGAGCGCATCAAGTTTTTTCCCGAGCGCTTCCCAGCGATCAATGTCCAGATGAAACATCGGCAGCTCAACGCCGTCGAAACCAAGTTTCTTCATTTTTTGGATAACGGGGAAAAACGAATCCTGGGTTGGGTCGTCGGTCCAGAGCAACAGATTCATGCCGAATTTCATAGAGTCCTCGTGCGGGTGGTGTTGCCGGCGCTCGCTCACACAAGTGCCTGGGCAGGTCGGCCGCAGGCTGCGAGCTTCACCGTCGAGCGCAAGCTGGTCGGGACCAGGCGCAGGGCGATTGCATTACCCCCCCGCCTGCCGTGGAAATATAGAAGCTGTTAACGCGTCAGGACTTGTGTAGTTTGGGGCGATGTCCCAAAAATCTTC
>JAYVSL010000214.1:0-5857 GCA_043775355.1 Planctomycetota bacterium | reverse complement strand
ATCGTTGCAGGCTGCGCACGCAATTCCACCGCCGCCACCATCGGCGTTCAACTCGACTGTGACGTGCCGACCAAACGATTGGCGGCATATGCAGAAATGCTGTCCTTATTACGCGCCGCTCTTCCTGAAGGCGCGCATCTTTCGGTCACCATGTTACTCGACTGGGCACGCAGCCCGGACCTTGCCGCGGTCATGAAAACCGTCGACACCATAATACCGCAATTTTATAATACGTACTTGCCGATTGATTTCAGCGGTCGCACGCCGTTGGTCGGTGCCAGCGATCTGGAACGCGTGATTCCGAAACTCGAAGCGATTGGCCGACCCTATCGCATTGGTTTACCAACCTATGAACAGTGCAGTCAGTACGACGCTGCCGGAGAAATTAAACGCGCAGCCATCGCGCTCTCACCCGAGCAAGCGCTCACCGCTGGCGGCGTCGCCGTACGCTTAATTCGTGGTGATGAGAATCTCCTGACTGTGCGTTTTGCCCAAGCTACCAAAATTTCTGCGCAGTCTCTTGATGCCGGTCATTTATTGATGTTCGCCAGCAGCACCCCCATCGGACTCGCGCGTCGTCTCGCCGATATTCGTCGACTGCGTCCACGACACTGCGCTGGCATCGTACTTTTTCGCCTCCCTGGACGCGAGTCGACGCACACCCTGTCGATTTCTCAGGTTGAAGCCGCCGCCAATAATAAAGTGCGGCCAGCGCGGGTCGTCGCACGCCTCGAGCCGCTGGGAAATCACCACCACGCCCTGATTGTCAGCAATCAAGGTGACGAAGATTTCCTCGATTTTACCAATCCCGCACGCGTGGTCATCCAAGCTGTTGGCGCTGAACTTCGCGCAACTCAACTTCCAGGTTATGGCTTCGCCATCGCCCGCGAATTACCGTCCGCCGATGGCAAACACGACGGCCTTGAACTGTTTCTAGGATTGCTCCGCGCTGGCGAAGTGCTGACCATTGAAGATCTGCAAATCACCACCACGGACGGTTCCGCGCCACGCATCCAGGGCGTCGTTCAGCAAAACGGACGAAGCGAAGTTATCGTCATTCCTAGATCACCGTGATGCGTTCTATTCGCTAAGAGACTGTCTGGAAAGGCAATTTTAACAGGAGGGCGCAGAGGCGCAGAGCAATCATGAGATCGTAGGTGATGGGGAAAAGCCGCGATTTTCTGTTAAATATGAGCATTTTCCATCTCTGCGCCTCTGCGCTCTCTTGTTCAATTTTGTATTTCCAGACAGCTTCTAAGTAAAATAAATTCACGGCTTGGTAATTGTTCGCTGCAATCCCGACACCATCACTCGGGTATTATAGGCAAACATTCCGAGATAACTGTCGCCTAAACGACCCGATAATTGCAGGCTGTCAGACAACAACGTTCCGCCCAGCTGTGCTCCGGCCTCAATACCAAGACGTTCAACGACCTTGGGATTTGCCGTCGTTTCTATAAATACCGCCGGGACGCCACGCTGACGGAGCAAAGTAATCAAGGCACTAAAATGCGCGGGGTCAGGTTCTTGACCCGTGGCGATGCCTTCCACGGCAACCACTTCTAAACCGTAAGCGCGAGCAAAATATGCCAGCGCATCGTGACTCGTCACCAACACCCGGCGCTCCACCGGCAAGGTGGCAATTTGTTTTTTCACCCACGCATCCATCACGCGCAACTGCGCCTGATACAAATCGGTCCACGCTTGGTAATCGTTCGCATGCGCAGGATCGGCGAGCACGAAAGCATCACGCACGTTGGCTGCGTAACGCATTCCGTTTTTCGCGTCATGCCACGCGTGCGGATCCTGCTCTCCAGCATGATGATGACCATCGGCGTGATCATGGCCTGAAGCCGTCATCGCTTCAACGCCAGCAGACGCCACCACCACCCGCTCACGCCCAACACCCGCCGCGGTTATCAGCTGATCGAGCCAACCTTCGTAGCCCAGCCCGTTGACCACCACCAACTGCGAAGAGGCGATAACGCGCACATCGTCAGGTGACGGTTGATAGGTATGGGGATCAACGCCCGCCTTCATCAAACTCACGACTTCGATCCGTGTTCCACCGACTTGTCGCGCGATGTCGGCCAAGATGGTCGTCGTACACACCACCCGCAGCGATGCGCTCTCCGCCGCAGTGAGCACACCGCGTACTGGAAGAAAAAAGGCGAGCAAAAAGACCACAAGAATGTGAGGGCGCATGTACTACGTCGTATTACCGAGAGGAAACGCAGCAAGGACGAGGTTGGCATCTACGGACAAACGAAAGTCACCTTGCCGAGAACCGTTCTTGCAGGCGTCCAAATAACCCGCAGAACCCCGCGACCTATCAACCGCTGTCTCGATGAGATCCCATGCTGAAGAAAATTGAATACGGGCTCGAACACGTCATTTTTTGGAGTCGCTGGCTGCAAGCGCCGATCTATGTCGGGCTGATTCTCGCTCAGGTGTTGTACTGCTACAAATTTGCGAAAGAGATTATCCATCTGGTGATGATTACTGAGTCGAGCAGTGAGACGATTTTCCTTTTGGCCGTTTTAACCCTGATCGACATCGCGATGGTCGCCAATCTCATTACCATGGTGGTGATTGGTGGCTACGCCACTTTCGTCAGCAAACTCGACCTTGATAAATCCGCAGATAAACCCGACTGGCTGGAGCACATCGACCCTGGAGCGATCAAGATCAAGCTCGCCACGTCGCTCGTCGGCATCAGTTCCATCCATCTGCTCAAGAGCTTTATCTACGTTGGCAATCCTCCCGTCGAAGGCCAGATGATCATCACCCACCAGGATATTTTGTGGCAAGTGGTCATCCATATGACGTTCGTGGTTTCGACGCTGCTGCTGGCCATCAGTGAATTCATCATGCACCGGCGATACCCTGCAAGCGTGGCGCCTTTGTCTGCGCCGCCCGATAAGAACTATTAAGAGACTGTCTGGAAAGGCACTTTTAAGTAGAGCGCACCAACAGCAATGCGTTCCACCAAGCGTCACTGTGTATTTCCTGAGTGGTAAATCCCACGGCGGCGAAAGCCGCTTCCACCAGCGGACGCTTGAGCTGGGCAATACCGGAAGCAATCAACGTTCCGTGCGGTAAAATCAGCGGTAAACGCGGGTCTCCTGCCAGCGATATCAACGGATCGGCGTACAGATTCGCCACCATCACGTCGATGGGGTTCAGCGGTATGTCGGCCAGCAGATCAGACGACATCACCATGGCGTTCGGGTACCCGTTCAAAGCACACGTCGCGCGCGTGGTACGCACGGAGCCCTCGTCAATGTCGCTAAAAATAACCGACGCCGCACCACGTTGATGAGCGATCAAACCCAACACGCCGGTGCCGCAGCCAAGGTCTAGCACCCGTTGACCACGCACGTCCATGCCCATCAACAAAGCCGCGCACATTTTCGTACTGGGATGATGACCATCGCCAAAAGCCGGTGAGGGCGGAATATGCAGCACCAACTGACCATCCTTCGCTGACATCAGTCCTTGCGGATCAATCCATACTCCAGCACACAATTCGCAGGGTTCGCCGTCCAAAACATTAGCGAGCAATTCACGTTCACTCATGCAGCGACGATCATCGCTCGCCAAACCCAGCGTCGCTAGCGTTGTCAGCACCGCATCTGGGAACACGCCATGCATGCCATAGAGTTCTAAATCTAACCGCCCATCGCTGCGCGTACTGATGACATAGGCAGTAAAATCAGCGGTATGAAATGCCTCGGTCAGTGCCGCTTCCAATCCAGCATTGATCACCAAACGATAGATAGCGTAGTCCATAGACCCGGCAGCTTTGCCAGGGACAGCACTTTTCCAACCGGCGAACTTCTGACGCCACCAGGAAACATGCTCCGGCGGTGCCTTCGTCGAAACCTAACGTATTGTCGTTGTGATCACTATCTACATTCGTGAACGCGCCAAGGATCAGATTCGAAATTCGAGAGATCAATGATCTCACTAAACGGGTGGCTCTTATTTTTACGGCAAGTCCTTTGCGTTCTTTGCTGCTTTACGGGAAATGGCTCGACTGCTTTTAGATTGACCGCAGATTGGCTAGCAAAGAAACGCCCGTTCCATCCGCGCCAAAGCTTCGCGTAGACGTGATCGAGGGCAGGCGAAATTGAGGCGGAAACAACCTTCGCCGGCAAAGTATTTTCCATCCGAAACGCCAAGCCCGAATTGCTCACAGCGGCCCGCTGGATCTGCGTGTCCACTCGTGCGGGCATCGATCCACGCTAGGTAGGTGGCCTGAGGCGAATGCCAACGCAGATGCGGCAGACGAGCCATGGTCGCCGCCAACAGTTCGCGATTTCCATGTAAATAGTGACACAAACGTTCAAGCCATGGTCCACCGTGTTGATACGCGGCGACCGCCGCCGTCAGACCAAGTGCATTGACATGAGGAACCAATCCGGTGCGTGCCGCTTTAAAACGACGACGCAGGGAATCATCAGCAATAACCGCCACCGCACAGCCTAAGCCTGGAAGATTCCAGGTTTTTGATGGAGCCAGCAAGGTAATCGTCCGTGCAGCGACTTCCGCATTCAGTGCGGCCATCGGCGTATGCCGCGCGGCGGGATCAATGATTAAATCAGCATGCGCTTCGTCGCTGACGATCATGATGTCATGGCGCACGCAGTGACTGGCGAGACGTTCCAATTCAGAACGAGTAAATACCCGACCCGTCGGATTGTGCGGCGAACATAACCATAACGTTCGCGTACGCGCGGTCGTCAATCGCTCCAACGCCTCCCAATCGATTTGCCAACCGGTCACGCTGTCCAACAGCGGCACTTCCACCACCCGACGGTTTTGTTCTGGCGGCGCCATCAGAAACGGCGGATAAATTGGTGTCAGAACCAAAATTTCATCATCGGGTTCACCGATAGCGCGCGCAGCAATATTCAGGCCCACCACCATGCCTGGAATCGGCACGACGTGCTGTGGATTTATTTGCCACGCATGCCGCTTGGCTAGGTGAGCCGCCACCGACTCAGCGAAAATAGTCCCAGGCACGGTGTAACCGAACACCCCGTGGGCGACACGTTCCTGCAAGGCGTCCATGACCGCAGACGGCGAGCGAAAATCCATGTCAGCAATCCACGCTGGCACCACATCGCTGCCAGCCCAACGCTCCCACTTTTCACTCCACGTGCCGCGCCGATCGGGGCAGTCCGCAAACCATGGATCTTCATTGTCTGACATGCGCGCACGGTGACAGCACTTCATCCACTCACAATCTACCGCTCACGGTGAGCTACCCTTTACCACGGTGACGAGCATTCCTGCCACCGACCTAAAGAAACTTTGACCAAATCGATCAACGCTTGCGTGCGCATATCGGCCTTCACGTAAAAGCATTCCAAATCGTAACGACGAATAAGTTCATCCTGCGCGACAACCGCGTTCGCCCCAGTTCGCATAAGCAAACGCATCGACTGATTGCCAAGCGTATGACGAATATGTTCAACCAAACGTAAGTCAGCGGTCGCGTCCTTCATCGCCATGTCAATCAATGCCACCGCAAAACTTTCATGACCATGTTCCGCCAACACGCGCTGAGCCTCACTTGCAGAAGCAGCGAAGAACAACGAGACGCGGCAGTGATCCAACTCAATTCCCGTCAAGACCATGTCGCTCTGCTCGTTGAGCTCGTTGAGCTCCAAGCTGGTCTGGTTGTCATCGACCACCAAAACGCGCCACGCCGGACCCAGTTGCTCATGCAATGGGGTGATATCATCAATGATCCGAATCGGCCGATCGTCAAAGGTGTCCATGCGACCAGAGTCATACCCCAGATCTGGCCTCCGGTCCAACAGAGCTTGGGAAATGCGCCCACGCCAAC
>JAYVSL010000213.1:0-37741 GCA_043775355.1 Planctomycetota bacterium | reverse complement strand
CTATTTTGTATCAACGAATTGCCGGATTTGAGCCCACGTATTCAAGTGGCGCTGTTTAATATTTTGGAAGAGCAAGATGTTCAGGTGCGCGGAATCCCGCTGCGTTTGCCGCTCGATCTCATGCTGATTTTCACCGCCAATCCGGAAGACTACACCAGTCGCGGGCAAATTATTACGCCGCTGAAAGATCGCATTGGCGCGCAAGTTTTAACCCATTATCCGAAGACGCGCGATGAAGGTGTGCGGATTATGGCGCAAGAATCACACCTGGCGCCAACGCCAACCTGCGCGCCCGTTATTCCTCCGTTATTTTTTCATATCATCGAAGAAGCGGCGCGCTCTGCACGGACCAGTGAATTTGTCGATGCGAAAAGCGGCGTCAGCGCGCGGCTCACGATTGCTGCGCTCGAAGCGTTGCACGCCAATGTGCTAAGTCGTGGTTTATTGACCGGCGACTCTGCGCCGGTTGCGCGTTTAGTTGATTTGCCGGCCACCTTAGCGGCAATGACTGGAAAAATAGAACTGGCTTACGAAGGCGAGCAAGAAGGTCCGCTGAAGGTCGGTTGGCACGTGCTTGGTCAAGCGCTCAAAACAATATGGGCCGAACGCTTGCCACCGGTGATCAACGAAGAAGAAGTGGCCAGACCGCAACGTGGCTCCGACGACCGCGACAAAGAACGCGGGAAAGACCGTCATAAAACATCTGATGAGCGAGACACGGGCCCATGGAAGGATATCTTGGCGTGGTTCGCGAAGGGCAATCGCGTTGCGCTCAGCGATCGTTCGACCACGGCAGAGCATGTGGCTGCGCTTAACGCCGTTCCTGGTTTAGCGCAGGCGACGGAGGGAGCGTTAGCACCCCCAGCAGCCGAAAAAATATTATGGATGGAGTTCGTGCTCGAAGGCTTGTTTCATGGGGGAGCCCTAGCGCGCGAAGACAGTCTTCGCGGGTTAGTGTATAGCGATTTGTTGGCCCACATGATGGGACGCGAAGAACCCAAGCGGAGGCGGATGTGAGCACGCTTATGGAATATATGATTTAGAATCGATTCATTCTCCGGTCCTCCATGTCAGATTTTTCCCCAGACAGCCCTCAAGGATGTAGCCAACGTGCAGTTCAGCTACGAACATTTAGACTGGCGTGAATTAGCCAACCGCATGATGCGCGAAGGTCGCATTGATGAATTATTTCGCGAGCTGATGCTGGCGACCAACGGCGATGTTGAGCGTGCGCTGGATCACTTGGGTGAACTCAGCCAACGCTATCGCCAACAACTCGGTTTTGATCGCGATCAATTCGAACAACGCCTGCGCGAGCAACAGTTGATCACCGGGAAAATCGGCGAGCGAAAGCTGTCGCCGCGTGGTGAACGCGCTCTCCGCTCCGGTTGCTTAGAAGCGGTTTTCGGCAAACTCAAAGCGAGCGGCACCGGCGATCATCAAGTAAAAAAATCTGGTTCGTACGGTGAGCCAAACGACATTTTACGCCCATGGCAACCTGGCGATGAATCTTACGACATTCATTATCGTGAAAGCATGCTTGGCTCGCTCCGCAGCGGTCGTGGCCATCTTCATCACGATGATTTGGTGGTCCAAGAACGCGATAGTCGTACCGCCGCTGCGACGGTCATGCTGATTGATGTCAGCCACAGCATGACGCTCTACGGCGAAGATCGGATAACCCCAGCCAAGCGTGTGGCGATGGCTTTTGCCGAATTACAACGCCGACAATTTCCGCGTGATAGCCTGCATATTCTCTTGTTTGGCGACGACGTGCAGGAAGTCACGGTTGCACAGTTGCCTTACATCTCCAATGGCCCCTTTCATACCAATACCTGTGAAGCGCTTCGTCGTGCGGCTGAACTATTAACCAAAAGTCATCAACCAAATAAACGCGTGGTGATGATCACTGATGGGAAACCAACCGCGTTATTTGAGCGCCGCCCAGGTCGCGACGGTAAGCGCCAGCTGATGATCAACAGTAGTTACGGACTCGATCCCCAAATCGTCACCGCCACGCTCAATCAAGGCGCGCGCTATCCGCGTTTAAAAATCGACCTCAGTGTTTTCATGGTCGCCAGTGATCCCTATTTAGAACGCTTTGTCAGTCGCTTAGTGGAAGTCAGCAAAGGGCGTGCTTTTCGTGCGACTCTTGGTGATCTGGGTAGTCAGGTGCTGTCGCAGATTTTTGGACGACGTTAGAGTCGCTTCATTTGCCCTGCGCACCTGTGGATTATTTAACCAACAGAATGTGGCTCATACGAGTGCGCTGCGGTCCGCTTACCAGATCGCGCAAGGTATATTGATCCAAGCTGGCGTAAAAGGCGGTTAATGCTTCTGCGAGCAGACCTTTGAGTCGACAGTTCCCGTTGATCGGACAGGTGTTGGTCGCGGAGTCGAAACATTCGACCAGCACCGATTGATTTTCGGTTTCACGAACGAGTTTACCAATGCGGACGTCTTCTGGTTTGCGAGCCAGGCGAATCCCACCGCCACGCCCGCGCTGGGTTTCCAGGTAGCTGAGCTTTCCTAATTGATGGACGATTTTGGCCAAGTGATTGCGCGAAATACCATATGCGGTGGTCACTTCATCAAGCTGAAATAAGTCATCTTTGAGCGCGGCAAACATCAGCGTGCGTAGAGAATAATCGCTGAAAAGACTAAGTTTCATGGTGTTCGCGACTTTAATGAAGGTAGCCAAGAGTTGTCTGAGAAGGTGAATGTTGCCCATATCATCATGCTAAGGAATTGAATGACGGCGGATCACGTCGGGAAGTCATATTCCCCCTTGCCTTAAACATGTATTAGTAATACATGTTTAAAGAGGGACGCTATGTCGTGTGGCATATGCGATCCGCTGAAACCCAATCGAGAGACCGACCATGAAAAGCATTTTTAGTTACCTCACCGCAGGTTGCCTCGCGCTTGCGCTATTCAGCGGCGTTGGAAGTAGCGTCGGGTGGAGCGAAGAAACACCGAAGGCCGCAGTGGCTGAGGTCAACACGGTGTGCCCCATCAGCGGCAAGCCAGTTGATCCCAAGATCACGGTAGTTTACGAAGACCGCACCTACGCGTTTGCTGATGATGCTTGTCGTACGAAGTTCAATGAAGCGCGCGAAAACAGCCTCTATCAGAAACTTGGCGGTAAAGCGGCACTCGAAGCGGTAGTTGACGCGTTTTACGTCAAGGTATTGGCCGACGATCGGATCAAACATATTTTCACTGACATCAATATGGAAAAACAGGGAAGGCGTCAAAAAGCTTTCCTTGCTGCCGCTTTCGGGGGACCGGTTGCCTGGACGGGTAAGGATATGCGCAAGGCGCACGCCGACCTCAAGTTGACCGAGGAACACTTCAATGCTGTTGCTGAAAACCTCCAAAAGACCCTGGAAGATTTCAAGGTAAAGAAAGAATTGATCGATCAAGTCATGGCGATTGCCGGCAGCGTGAAAAACGACGTGCTCAACAAACCCAAAGACGCGAAGTGATGGCTTAGAAGCTGTCTGGAAATACAGGATTGAACAGGATCAGACATGGAGAACCGGAGAACCGAAGGTGGAAGAGCCTAAAGAGCACTGATTTTGTCCAGCATTCTACTTCTCGATTCTCTCCGGTCCTCTGGTCCTCCATGTGAATATTAGCCTTTCCAGACAGCTTCTTAGGCGGTAACCAGCCGCGCGGGTCCATCTTCCGAAGACGTTTCATCGCTCTCGTCATTGCCAGTACCATCGGGTTCGCTGACCACGCCTTTGCCGCGCTTAACGTAGATGGTGTATTCCACCAATTTACGGTCGAGGGTCACGCGGTTGATGCCAAGAATTTTCGCAGCACGTAATTTGACTCCGCGCTCTTTATTCAGGGCGTAAATGATCAGCAATTTTTCGCTGTGTTGGAAGAAAACATTGATGTCAGGACCAGAGATGTCCGCGTAGCTTTCGATAGCGTGGTGGAGCGCATCCTTGGGATTTTTTTCAGTCGCAACTGGGGTCGCTTGATTGCGGGGTAAATTTGCGCCGTAGCTGCGAATGGTTGGCGGAATGAGTTCATCAAGGAAAGTATTTCCTGGAGCCAGGACTACGGCTTTTTGCACGCAGTTTTCAAGCTCGCGGATGTTGCCCGGCCACGGGTAGGCTAGCAGAAGTTCCAACACATGACGTGGCACCTCGTCAACGTTCTTGTAATTTTGACGATTGTATTTCTGTAAGAAGTGATTGATCAACAGGGGAATGTCTTCACGCCGTGAACGTAAGGGCGGAACCAGCAGATTGACCACGTTGAGGCGATAAAACAGGTCTTCGCGGAAGCGCCCATCGGCGACATCCTTGGCCAAATCTCGGTGAGTGGCGGCAATAATGCGGACGTCGACGGGCAGCGCACGGTGGTCTCCGACGCGGGTGATGGTGCGTTCTTGTAAGACGCGCAGCAGGCGGACCTGCGCTTCGGGACCTAGTTCGCCGACTTCGTCGAGGAAAATCGATCCGCCATTGGCGACCTCGAAAAGACCTTTTCGCTCATGATCGGCACCGGTGAAAGCTCCGCGGGCGTGGCCAAATAATTCACTTTCCAGCAACGTTGGACTAAGTGCCCCGGCGTTGATTGACACCATCGGTTTGTGCGCGCGGTGACTGTGGCTGTGGATTAGTTTGGCCAGCAGTTCTTTGCCGGTGCCCGTTTCACCCTGGATCAATACGGTGGCGGTCGACGCGGCGGCGCGGACGGCGGATTGAATCAATGAATTCATCACGCCGCTGTTGCTCAGGATGTCGTGCTGCTTGACTTCAATCGACAGTGCGCCGCGCAATACTTGATTTTCTTCTGCTAGTTCGCTGGACTCCAATTGCAAACGCAGGCGATCGGTGCACCACCGTGACAACACGTCGACGATGAATGACGCGGCGTCTTCACTTTGATTGTGTGATACCATCAACGTGGCGATCGGTACGTTGCCGTCGCGCAATTGCCGTGCGACCACTGGCAGGCCGTCGGTTTCGATGGGGGCAGTATTTGGCGTCGCCAGGGCGGCAACTTCACCGGCGTTGGTAATGGCGTCGCCAACCATGAACACGCCAGAGGGGGTCAGATGTCCGGCGCGGATGTTCAGCCAAATGCCGCCGATCGAACGCCAATTGATAACTTCGAGCCACAGGCGTTCGAGTACCAAACGGGGCCCAACCGATGGATCGAGCATTTGAAGAACGGAACCGACGCGAGTTGGCCATGTATGCATGCCCACTCTATGCACATGACGCGCCGAAAATAAAATGCTGCGTAATGCGACAGAAGCGTTCAGATGACACGAGTTATATGCATATTTAAGCGCCCTACTGCTTCAAACTTGAGCAAGTGACTATCTCACGAGCGCTCGAAATGGAGAGGGTTGGCGCAGACAAGTTGCGCAATGACCCGTGTGCGAGCCAATGACCGATCATTTCACTAAAACTGCCGTCGAGGTATTCACATGGTGTTGCTGGAGGAGTTTGCTGACCTCTGGTCGGCAGCTGCCACATGAAGTTCCGGCGCGGGACGTTGCGCAAACGGATGACATAGAACAGGTACCAGTCGCGCTCTGATCACGAATCGCCCGCACGATGCTGTCTTCGCCGACGCCATTGCAGGAGCAAATAAGTTTGCCCTCCACCGGCGCTGCCGCCGCGCCACCGCGCAATAAGGTATTGCGGCGTTCGTCCAGTTCGATGCCGTCGGAAATTAAACGGGCGTATTCGCTGAAACCGGCGGTGTCGCCGTACATCACGATGCCGATCAGCCGATCATCACGCACGATGGCACGATGATAGGTTTTCGCGAACGGATCGTGGTAGGTTACGCTTTGGGTTTGCGGCTGATCGTCCTCGGTGTCGCCCGCGCTCGCGCAAGAAATGCCGCTCACTTTCAGCACGTTGGCGTTAAATGGTCCGCGATATGGGTTGTGGAAATTGCCGCGTAGGAATTCGACTAATTGTCGCGCTTCTTCTTCCGCTGCGCTGGTGGTTCCGGCGCAGCGACCTTGCCATTCGGCCACTTCACCGATGGCGAAAATGGCGGGATCATTGGTGCGAAAATGTCGATCAACCACGATGCCAGTTGAACAATCGAGCAACGCTGAGCGCGCCAGTTCAGCGTTCGGCGCAGTGCCGGTGGCAAAGATCAACGCATCGCATGGCAAAACTTTACCGTCTTTGAGTTTCACTCCGGTGACGTGGTCGGCGCCTTGAATTTCATCAACTTCGGCACGGAAACGTATGGCGATTCCGCGATCGACTAAATCTTCCGCTAACAAGCGCGCAGCTTGACGGTCCAGCTGACGGCCCATGAGTTGGTCGCTACGTTGTAAGACGGTAACGGAGCTACCGAGGTGTTGTAGCGCATCCGCTAGCTCTAGTCCCAAGATGCCACCGCCGACAACGATCAGCCGACGTCCGACTCCGGCTAAATGACGAATGGCTTCAGCGTCGCTGCGTTTACGCAGAAAATGAACGCCGCTGCGCGGGAGTGGTCCTTGGTACATTTTCGCGGCACGACTGCCGGTGGCGATAATTAAAAGGTCATATGGATGGCGTTTGCCAGCGTCGTCGACGATGTGTCGCTGCGCGCGCTCAATCGTGCGAATACGAACGCCAGGATGAAAGGTGATGTTGCGCTCACGCAGATCATCGGCGGTTGCTTTGATCAGATCGTTCCATGGATTCGCGCCGCTGATGTAATGCGGAAGCAATACGCGATTATACAGCGGTTGTGGTTCGTCGCCGAACACCGTGATGGAATCGCCAAGTCCGGCAGCTTGGTGGGCTTCAATAAAACCAAATGCCGCTGCGCCACCACCGACGATAACGATGCGTCTGGGCGCGACGGTCAAACGTGCGACTTGGACGGCAGCAAATTTAAGGTCCGGTTCTTTCGACACCGGATCAAGTCGTGGACTGGTCAGATTATTTGCTCGACCCAGATTGCCGGCTAACTGTTTTCCCCAATGCATTGGCAGAAAAACCACACCCTGACGAATGCTGGTGGTGACCTCAGCCCGCACGTGGACTTCGCCTCGCTCTCCACTCACAACGACAATATCGTGGTGACGGATTCCACGTGCCTGCGCATCGTGCGGATGGATCTCACAAAAAGGTTGATCGGCATGAGCGTTGAGCTTGGCCACGCGCCCAGTTTTGGTCATGGTATGCCACTGATCGCGCAATCGACCGGTGGTCAATATTAATGGTCGCTCGGCGCTCAATGGCTCCGAACGATCGGCAAAAGGAGGTGCTTTCAGTTGTGCGCGGCGGTTGACAGTATTGAAAAGGCCGTCGCTATAGAGTCGTTCAATGCCTGGATGGCTTGCCGTTGGAATCGGCCATTGCAGCGGGCCGTCGGCAGCGAGTCGTGCGTGCGACAAACCCGCCATATCTAGGTCGCGTCCAGCGGTCAGCGCAACGTGCTCAGCATAAACAGCGGCAGCACTGGAATACGTGAATGCTTGTCCCGCACCAAGCTGTGCAGCGAAACGACAAATGATTTCATAATCCGGCAAGGCCTCACCGGGCGGCAAGACAGCGGGATTCAGCAAGCTGATACGCCGTTCGCTGTTGGTCATGGTGCCGGATTTTTCTAGCCAGGTCGCGGCGGGCAGGACAACGTCCGCCATTGCGGTAGTGGCGGTGGGAAAACAATCTTGCACCACCACGAACTCGGCACGCTTGAGTGCTTCTTCTACCAACTGTGCGTCGGGTAGAGATTCCACTGGATTGGTGGCAATAATCCAAATGGCCTTTACCCGTCCATCATGAACGGCATTGAATAATTCGACGGCCGTCAACCCAGGATTTCCAGGCACCGATGCGACGCCCCAGTGCTGGGCAATTTCCGCGCGATGCTGAACATTGCTCAGCTCGCGATGACCGGATGCCAGCGTTGCCATTCCGCCAACTTCACGTCCACCCATGGCATTCGGTTGGCCAGTCAGGCTGAACGGACCACATCCGGGACGTCCGATTTTTCCAGTGATCAATGAGAGTGCGATCAAGGTGGTGTTCTTGTCGACGCCCATTGCCGATTGATTGAGCCCCATCGTCCACATCGACAAGAAACGTCGATCACCAGATAACCACTGCGCGGCGAGCGCAATATCCGCCGCCGAAAGGCCACAAACCTCAGCAGTGTGCTCTAAGGTGAACGGTAAAAATGCAGCTTGGAATGCTTCCCAACCATCGACGTGGGCAGCAATGTAATTCGTATCAATGGCTCCGGTGGCCCATAATTGTCGGGCCAAACCGTAATGCAGGGCGACGTCAGTGCCTGGAATGATTTGTAAATGGAGATCCGCAGCAGTTGCTGAAGCGGTTGCGCGCGGATCGATGACGATAATGCGCACGTCAGGATGCGCAGCTTTGCGTGCTTCGACTCGTCGCCAGATGATCGGATGACACCACGCTGGATTCGCTCCAGTGACCAAGAAAGTGTCGCATGATTCGATATCGGCGTAGGCAATTGGCGGACCGTCCGCCCCCAGCGTCTGTTTGTAACCCATCACCGCTGACGACATGCATAAACGAGAATTGGTGTCGAAGTTATTGGTTTGCAGCACGCCCTTCACCAGTTTGTTGATGACGTAGTATTCTTCCGTCAGCAGTTGACCGGAGCCATAAAAGGCAACCGCATCATTGCCGTAGGTCGCTTGAATGCGTTTAAATTCGCGCGCCGCGTGCGCCAACGCGTTGTCCCACGACGCTCGCCGTGGCGCATGACTACGATCGAGTCGTACTAATGGATGAGTCAGACGATCCGTGCGCGAGGCCACCACGTGCAACAACGCGCGTCCCTTGCTGCATAATTTACCTTGGTTGACCGGATGATCCTTATCGCCTTCCAACGACAGCTGCCCACGCCCATCGCGAGTCACTTCAATACCGCACCCAACGCCGCAATAGCAGCACACGGTTTTGATGGTGACGGGCGGCGACATGTGGCTGCCTATGCGACCATCATGCCAATGCTTTGTGCTGAATGCTGCAACGATTAACGGATGTCGACTGCCCTCATCCGTACGCGACAGGTCGAATAATGGGAGAAATGTCTCGAATCTGGCGAGCAAGTGTTCATGGCAGATTAGCCTTAGAAGCTGTCTGGAAAGGCAGGAGCAGACATGGAGAACCGGAGAACCGAAGGTGGAAGAGCCTAAAGAGCACTGATTTTGTCCAGCATTCTACTTCTCGCCTCTCTCCGGTCCTCCGGTCCTCCATGTGAATATGAGCCTTTCCAGACAGCTTCTTAGACTGTTCGATGATTCAGCAGTGTTGTCCGACGCGGGTAATTTTCGAGCGCCTTGGAATACGGAGCTATTTCTGTTTTGGTTCCATTCACCGCCCGGGCGCTGGCTCTGAGAAGTTAAATTAATAAGGTGTGCCCATGACCGATGCCAAATATCACGAAGGACGGGCGGCTCGCACGTGGGTTATTTGGTGTAGTGCCGTGCTGACGGTGGTTATCGCGGTCTTGGGTTTTTCTTGGTGGTGGCTGCCGCAGTGGAAACCGCTTTTGGTGATAGAGTATTCACCATGGCCGGACCCAGCGCTACGCGCCTTGCGATATGACTCGACTCGCTGGGCCAGAGAATTAGTTCATGAGCGATTATGGTCGTATGGCCCGGCCGTTGGACCAGCGTTGTTGCGGCAGTTCGCGGTGGGCGATCATGAGCACCGCCTGCGTGTGATCGAATTCGGAACTGAGATCGCTCGCAGTGACGGCGTTGCTGCCGGTACCGTTTTACCCCAATCACTGCGCGTTCGTTTTCATGACGACGAGCTCAACCATCTGAAAGAGAACCTCTATCTCTTGGTGCGGGAAGCGTTGGCAGATGGTGCGACGGACCTGACAAATGAAGCGTCATATCTCTCGGTGTCGTTGCGCGATCTGCGCTTAGTACCTGCGTTTGGTGATGTTCTTGCCAGCCATAAATTGTCGACCGCTAAGGATTTAGATCCAGTCGTGCTTATGCTCGGTTCGCTGCGCGATGCACGCGCGGTGCCGTCGCTCATTTCCTTATTACCATTTCGTGATCACGCCAACATGGTGGTAGAAGAGGCGCTCGATCAATGTTTGGATGCCGGATCATTGTCACAGGTTATCGCGGCCACAAAGCATCCGCATGAAGCGGTCCGCACCTGGGCGGCTCGTCAGTTTGCACGTTACGAAAAATCTGCGGACCTTGCGAAGCACCTCATCACGCTGTTGGGGGATGACAAACAACAAGTACGCGTCGCTGCGGTAAAAGGGCTATCAGTCGGGAATTATCAGGCAGCTTGCCCGCGCTTTATAGCACTGGCCAAGAACGACGAAGACTTGCCAGTACGGATCGCCGCAGTCGAGGCATTGGGTGAAATGGATTACCAGCTCGCAGCACCAACTTTGCGGATTTTGGTCACGACGGCGCCTGACTTGGTGCGCAACGAAGCGATCATCGCTTTAGGTGATCTCGCGGATGCAGCGTCATTCCAAATCTTGTTTCCGCTATTGCAGCACGACGATAAAACCGTGGTAATCAAGGCTCATTGGTCGTTATCGCAATTGCCATTAACGCCAGAACAGCAGCAGGCGGTTGATGCTATTTGGCCGACTGGACCTCCGCCGTAGGCAACACGAGGGGGCACCTTTATTCGACGCGACGCAGGATGTACGGCTTCGCATCATGCGTGAGCCCTTGCAAAAAGTTGGCGTCTTTCCCTGATTTAATGCGATCAACCCAGCTTGCAGATGTCAGGATCCACTCGCCAATCGTTTAATCAAATGCGTACTTAAGTTCGGTGTTCCCATTATAGGTCCCGGTCATGTCAGCCCTGAAAATCCATATCGTGCCATCGGTATTTCTTTTCCACCGACCAATAAGCCATTTGGGATTTGATAAGAGAGTGACTTTTCGTTCTCCAAGAAGATCAGGCATCATGGAGTTTAATTCGTCTATTTTGGCTTTAATTTTTTCCGCAACCGCAAGATCGCTATGTTTTGTAGCCTCTTGGAATTCCTTATCTAAAAGCCGCAGTGCCTTTTCCTGAACCTCGGCGATCTCATGGTCCATTCTTTGTAAAATTTTCTCACAGGTAGGCGGCAATGCGCCGTCTTCAGCCTGAACAAAAGCCGTGAGCACGAGCCACAAGAGAGCGATTTTTTTGATGACAGCTCCAGGGTGAGTCAGTGGCGAGAAACGAATGACGCCGAATGACGCCGAATGAGGGATAGCAGACGCAGGTTAGCTGACAGCGAATCGCACGACATGAAAGAGGCATTTGCTCTGTTCGAAAACGCATGAGCAATGAGATCTCAGAAAGCGGTCTTGAAACTGGGGAATGAGAGGGAGGACCGGAGAGCCTGAGAAGCTAAAAGCCAAGAATCAGACTGGATTATATGATTTTGAATCCGTTCATTCTCCGGCCTTCCGGTCCTCCACGTCAGTTTTTTCTTTTTCGGACCGTTTCTCAGGGCATGGCGTTGCATCTTGAGCTATGGCCCACAAGTAGGATCTGCGCACAGCCATATTCGCAGGTCGTTCGTCGCTGAAATGTGATCATCTACTTTAGGTAATCATCATTCATTGAGCGCTGTTAGCGCCGCAACATGGTTCGGTGAAAGCAGCAGTAATCGTTGGTAGGCTTCACGCGCACCGCTGCGGTCCAGGCGAGCGGAGCGCGAACGCGCCAGCAGTTCCATAATCGTCGGGTCAGCGGGAAATCGTTCGCTGAGTCGCTCGGCAACATCACTGGCTTCGCGCGGATGGCTTTGTGCTAAATATGATTCGATGAGCCAACGGTTGGCGGTAAAATTATGCGGATCGTTGCGTAAAATTAAACGCGCCACGCGTTCAACTTCGTCCCAGGTTCCATTAGCGATCAACGGTAAAATTAAGCCAAGCTTGGCCTCTGTTGATTGCGGCGCGACGAGGATTGCTGCTTTATAAGCGATGACGGACGCTGGGTAATGGCCAAGGCAATACAGCAGCCAGCCAGAGCGTAGCTGGAGCAGATATTCTTGCGGCTGTCCGATTCTGACGGTGCCGAGCGCGGTAAATGCGCCTTGGTAATCGCCAGCAGCTTCGCGGGTGTAGGAATCTTTCATCCGTTCAACCAACGCATCAGTTTCGCTGGCATAGACCGTTGTCAGTAAAGGGAAGATCAGAATGAGAAAGAAGTGACGCATGGGATGTTCCTGAGTGAGGGGAATGATGCAGAGAAGACGCCTATAAATCAGTGTAT
This sequence comes from Planctomycetota bacterium, assembly GCA_043775355.1. Classification (GTDB taxonomy): domain Bacteria; phylum Planctomycetota; class UBA11346; order UBA11346; family UBA11346; genus BOG-1363. The sequence goes on along the minus strand of JAYVSL010000213.1, from coordinate 25,511 downwards.
TTTTCTTCGTAGGTAGTCTCTTAGAAGTGCGCGTTGAACAAAAGAATTACGGAGTCGCTGAGCGCTTTTCCGCTCGCGCCATCATGTTGAAATGATTGTCGCTGTGCTTGCAGTTGCACCATCGTGTGTGCGCTATACCAAGCCAATGAAAGCCCGTAACCGTGGTCATAGGTCACCGGCAAATTGTAGGCAGCGAAACCTTGGTTGACGATGGCGAAGCGACGTTGACCAGCCCAGCCATTGACGGTGAGGCGGAAGGATTTCCATCCGAGGCCAAGCGTGCTGTCAGCTGAGAAATATTTGTCGCCCTGATTCCTGTCTATGTCTTCGGTAGCAATACTTAAAGCCGAGAGATCTTGCGCGAGATTCCAATGATCATTTCGCCACCACGTCCAACTGACGAACGGTATGGCTTGTGCCGTATGAATAGTGGTGTCACTCAATGAAAGTTGTGACCAGGTAACTTCCATACCAGCGCGCCAACGCCACGAGGGGAAAGTAGTGAAGCCAAAACCGTAGGCACTCATGGTGCGCTCGGAAGTTTTTTCGTCGTATGAAAAATGGTGAAATACGCGTACGGCATAGTCGGCATCGATCCATGCTAGCGCAGCGGTTCCGTCGAGCTGTTGGATATCAGTATCATCGCTCAGCCGAATATCGATGCGCTGAAAATCCAGATCAAGACTCGCCTTACCAAGGGTCACGGTGGCACCGCCGCCAAAGAGCGTGGCATCGCGTCGCGGGGTGTCGCCGGAGTAAGCAATGAAACCAGTGTAAGCCGTAACGCCCAGCGTGATCGTGCTGATAAAATCAGGGTCTTCGCTGGGATAGGACCCAGGACCAAATTGTGGTAATTTATTCTCAGTGGTACCGCTAGTGTTCGTCGGCCAAATTCCGCCGATGTGACTTACGGAGTTTTCGTCATAGGCGACATCGCTGGCGACCAGGGGAACGATTCCGAACAAAATACTCAGAATGAAACTCTCACGCGGCGGCATGGTGTTGCTCTACCAGGGGTAAGGCGACTCTTTGCAGGGCGAGATTACCACTTTCAATTCGCCAAAAACCATTTTCAGGATCTAGTGTGAGAGCGATTTTCTGAGCACGAGCGAGCGCATGCCCGCCGACGGTGGTTTCAATGCACCATGGTGAAATAAAGCGGCTGCGGAGACGTGCCATGGTCCAACGTGGATGGACCAGTCCGAGCAGCGCCGCCGCGTGCGCGCTCCAAGAACGACCTAACGCGCTGACGGGTATTTGGTCTTCCCACGCCAATTCAGGAATCCGGCACAAAGGAATGCGTGCCGTGGCGAGATGAAACAAGCGCAGCCACGGATCATTTCCTTCTAGGCGATAACCATAGAACGTTCCTTCAAAAGTTCCCAGGTGCAGACGACCACGTCCGCTGTCGAGAAATAATCCCCCGTCGCTGCCCATGCGCACCTGCCAGCGCATGGTGCCAACAATACGTTCATCGCGCATGGCCACGAAGGCCAGTTGCTGATCAAGGATTAAACCGGTGAGCGCGGTGAGTGCGGGATCTTGCGCTACGTCACAAACGTGCGCGCCTTCGGCTGGCACCGCATTGGCGTAGTGGCGCGCGCCGTCCCACCACGACACCAGACTAAATGGCAACGTCGCTGAGGTTGGCGCGGCGGCGACTTGGACCTGGACGTGCAGATGCGGCTGTGGCGAATAACCGCTGTTTCCACATTTTCCAAGATAAGCACCGCGTTCAAGCCATTGGCCCACGACGACACTGACGGAGCCGGTGGAAAAATGAGCGAGAGTCACAAAAAATCCACGCGGGTCGTGGATCACCACATAGTTGCCCCACGGGTGCGTCTGGTCGACTCCGCCAGGAACATTGTCGGGTAGGCCATCGATCGCCGTTACCACTTGGCCCCGCACGGGTGCGCGCACGGGTTGGCCGAAGGCGTAGAAATCAGCGAGTCCATTGACCTCGGGGCGATGATTTTTACCAGCATCGTCAGTGATAACAAAATCAAGCGCATAGCGCTGGTGGCCTTGGTGGGTCCAGCGGCTGTCGTTGCCTTGCCACACCGTCCAATTGCCGCTGACCGGTGTCATCAGGGTTCGCAAAGTGCCTGGAAATCGCAGGCGCCAAGCCCAGTGTTCGACCAAAGTCATTTCTGGGGTCTGGCCAATGCGGGTAGCGAGCAAGGGGCTGCTTTGCGCATGCAATAATCCCAAGGTTAACCAGGTCATCAGAATAAAGGGCAAGGTGAACGTCGGTAAACCAGCACCGCCCCACCAGAGTGCGGTGTGCAAGGCGTCGCCGATGATAGCGCAACCCGCAGCGGCGATCAGCGCTAAAATCAAACTGCGCCAAGACGGCACCAGAAAGACGCCGCCAATCGCCATCGCTACCAAGAGCGGATTAAAGCCATCGGTGGAAGCCCAGGCCGCCGTCCAATCGCCACTGCCAAGTCCGCGTACCACGCCACCCATGAGGTAGCCAGCCACGGCGAGAAACAGCAAGATGCGAGAGTGCCAAGCGATCAGCACCGTCAGTAAAAAACCGACCAGCGCATGTGGGAGAAATAATAATGAACTTAAACTTATGAAAAATCCATCCACCACGCGCGGCAACGTGGGCATGATGTGCGGCAGCCACACATCAGTCACGCTTGCCGGCGGCAACAATGGGTAATTTCCAATCGCTAAGGTGATGATCACCGAGGCGAAGACAAAAGGCAAACTCAATGGAGGCAGGCGAAACTGATCACGTAAACAGGGCGTGATAGCGACGGCACAGGCCCACGCCGCAATTCCTGCAATCATGGCGGCAATCACTCCAGCAAATGACGGTGCAATCAGATGGCCGATGCCCATGCCAGTAAAAACTGGACTGAGCGCTGCTGCACCGGTCAAAATGCGTGCGCTTGGTGGACTGATGAGCGCGGCGGCCAACACCGCGCCCAGCCAGCTACAGATGGCGCCCAACAACACGCCAGGCGCGGCGGTTAGTAAAACCAACAAGATGATCCCGCTCACAGCTCCCGGAAGAAACATCAAGCTCGATAAACTGGTGGCCAAAGCATGGAGCTGCTGGCGCATGATCTCAGGCCTCGTCTTTGCGCTGATCGCCGCTGGTGCGTGTTCCACCAGCTTTGCGCTGCCCGCCGCTGTTGGGCTGTCCGCCGCTGTTGGGCTGTCCGGTAACAACCGGCTGAGCAGAACTTGGCGTTTTTTGAATTATCTCCGTCGCTGCACCACGCGCGACTGCGACGCGCGGTGCCGGTACTGAGGTCGGCAACGTCGCTGGCATGGCTTCTGCCACTGCGCCAGCAAGGTGCGCGGGCATTCGTTCACGTCGGGTCAAATCACTGAGGTCTTCGGCTTCACGAATCAGTTCGACTTTTCCTGTTTCCGTGATCAGCACGATTGCCGGGCGATACGCAATGAACTGCATCCATTGCGTAACATTATAAGCACCCACTGGTCCGATGATCAGCTTGGTGCCGCGTGGCAGCGGCGGTAAATGCACGGCGTCGCGAACCACGTCAATGTTCATACACAGCGGACCACACAACACCGCTGGTTCGCGCGTCCCAGGCAACGGGCGATCAAGTTCGATGTTGAAAGAATACCACGTGGCGGTGTACAGCAGATTCACCCCAGCATCGATGACATACGTCTGCGTTCCGTCGGGCAAACGTTTGCTCGCCACCACGCTGGTGATCAACAATCCGGATTCATCAACCAGCGCACGACCAGGTTCAAGCACCACGCGTGGACGATGACCTGGGCGTAAGTGGGTTGTTAACGCATCACCGATAGCGTCGGCGAATTCTTCTAACGGCGGCACCGCAACATCGGCGGAAAGATACGTTCCTTTGAGTCGATTGCGTGACGGCAGACCGCCACCCAGATCGAGCGTATCGATGACGAAACCAAAGCGTTCACGGATGACCTCAGCGAAGGCCAGCATTTTCTCGACTTGGCGTCCATAGGCCGACGGATCAAGAATGAAGGTTCCGATGTGACAGTGCAGCGCGCGCAAACGCAGTCGACCACTGCGAGCCATGCGTTCGATCGCGGCCAGCGCCTGGCCAGATTCCAGATTGAAACCGAAGCGGCTCCACTGGGGATGAATGCCAGAGTCGAGATTGAGACGCAACCCAACCGCCAGCTCATGTCCGCGCTCTTGCGCGATAACCAACAGATCGTCGATTTCATCGCCGTGATCGACATTGACCAACGCACCTTCCGCCAATGCGCGCCGTAAAATGGGCAGCGGTTTCAGTGGGCCGTTAAAAATGATGTGGTGACCTGGAACGCCTAAGCTGCGCGCTTTTTCGTACTCCATCTGACTAACCACTTCGGCAATCGAACCTTCGCGGTGCATCAGGGTGCAAATAGCACCGATATAATTCGTTTTATATGACCATCCCAAAACGGTGTCGGCGTAGCGTTGCGTAAATGCTTGGCGCACGCGACGAATGCTGCGCACTAATTGGCGTTCGCTGAAAACAAACAGCGGCGAACCATGTTCTTCAGTTAATGCAGCGATAGAAACACCATCGATGTGGCTGCGCACTTGGCGATCTGCTGCTGGGCGGGTGCCGAATTTATTCATAAAACCGCTGACCAGCCGAGTGATGGTGGGGCGTTCGTAGGTGGTACTCATTGGTCTGCTCCGGTCGTAACGAGGGATTGAAAGTGACTCATGTCCGCTACCACTTCGTAGCTGTAGCGAATGAAAAGGCGGCCAGCGGGATAATCAGTTCCCCCGACAATCGGCAGACCAAGTTGATGACGTACCAAGCGCGCGGGCAGATTTAAGCCGACGCCAGTTGCCAGGTAACACCAAGCGGGAAAGCGTGGATTTATTTCGATCAAATGAATGTGGTCGCCATCGACGATGCACTCTAATTCAAATGGCCCGCGCCAGCGACTCTCGCGGATGAAACGTTCAGCGGCGGCGAGCATTCCTGGATGGGTCACGGTGACGCCGGTCTGGATTTTTCCGAGTTTCGTCATGCTAAGTTTTTTCAGTCCGACTAAACCCAGATGTCCGCCAGTGCCATCGCCTAATCCCACGACATTCAAATGTTCGCCGGTGACGATGCGCTGGACGAGCACTGGCCAGCCCCATTCCTCTGCTAATTTATTGGCGTAATAATGTGCGGCGGCGGCGGTGTCAGCGCGGTATGCTTCGTACAGACAGCCCTTGATCATCAGCGGCAGGCCGAGCGTTGCGAGCGCGGCGTCAAGTTGTCCTGGCCCGCTTAACACCACGGTTGCTGGCGCTTCGCAGCCGAAGCTGGGCGCCGCTGCCATCAACTGATCTTTCGAACGCAGACGAAACTGCTGCATGGTGGGCACCATCACCGCGATACCGTGGCTTTTTAATTCTTCCGCGTAGCGAATGTAAATCGGCAGCTCGCTATCCAGATTCGGAATCACCAGATCTAAGCCGTGACGCGCTTTTATTTCGAGTAAACGATCGACCACCGCTTCCCCGCCGACCGATGGATACGGCATTAAATAACTGCGATCGACCACCCAATCGAGATAAATGCCGGGTTCCATCGCATCATAAGCTAAGCCGATGGTGGTGACGTTCAGATCGGCGTCTTCTTTTAGGCTGCGCGCGACGGCGACGCCTGGGCCTGGATTGTCGATCGCATTAATACCGCTGATGCCAATGACGAGATTTTTCATGGTGCCGCCTTAGACCAAACCGTGGGTGGCAAGCTGCGCCGTAAATTCAGCGACATCGCGCTGGCTGTCGGCGATAGGAATGCCAAAGCGTTCAGTCAATCGTTGCGCCAACGCGGCATCATCCAGTCCTTCGCGCAGGCCTTCAACCAAGAGCTGTCCGGTCGGATTGAGTGTGTAGCTGGTGCCCGTAGCAGGGTTGAAGGCGAAGCCCTGCGCATTGATCGCCAGTGAGGCGAGCGCGGAAGGAGAAGAAGGACGGTCCATATTAGGCTCCGGCGGGGCTGGGTGAACGTTGCCCCTGAGCCCTAGAACGCAGACCGCCGAATTCGTCTACAGGGCAGTTTGCGCTACGCGTGGTGACGTGAATGGGCGCGACGAAAAAGTAAGATGTAGAATTTTCGTCGATCCCACGTTCTTGTCATTCAGGGAGTCGTTATGCCATTAACATCCCATTTCGTACCCTGCGCTGTGCTTCATGTAGACTCATGGAATGCGCGCCGATGAAATGGTGGTTTCTTATGAGCCGGAAGAGTGCAGCGCTGATGGTGCCACCCATTCGAGTGGTCAACTTGGCACCGTTTGCCTGGCGGACGACACGGATTATGCGCGTGTGCGGCTCAAGCCGTGGTTGCTTGGCGAATGCTCAGCTGGCATCCTCAGCAGACCGAGGAGCGCGCATGGACATATCGCAGGAAGGTCAAAAGGCGCAGGAAGCAAAAACAGCGCAGGAGGATCAACGCCTGCACGAAGGATTGCAGCGTGGTGACACTCAGGTGTTAGCGGAAGTATTGCAGCTCAATCGCAACCGCATGCTGCGCAGCGTACGAATGTACAGCGATTCACGTTTAGCCAAACGGCTGTGCGCCGAAGATGTTGTGCAAGAGGTCTACCTGGCAGCGGCACAGCGTTTGGCTCATTACGCGCAAGACGGTTTTACCCGGCCGTACACGTGGCTGAGAGCCGTGTTGCAGCAAACCCTGATTGATCTTCACCGTCGTCATCTGGGTGCTCAGGCGCGCGATGCCCGGCGCGAGGTCGCTCAGGTCAGCCCTGGCCTGGACGCGACCTCACGAGCTTTGGCTAAGGAATTGTCGGGCTCCATTACGACGCCTAGCGGTGCAACGATGCGCGCCGAAACCAATGAATTATTAATTGCTGCGCTTGATAAATTGGCGCCAGCCGATCGCGAAATTATTGCGCTGCGTCATTTCGAAGATTTAGGCAATAGCGAAATCGCCGACGTGCTCGGCATCGAAGAAAAAGCGGCCAGCATTCGCTATGTGCGCGCCATTCGCCGACTTAAGCAAGCGCTCGAAGCAGCGGGATTAGGCCTGAGTGAACTTCATGCCCGTTATTGACGATCCCAGCTCAACCCCGGTCAATGCATCCGCAGAACATGACCCGTTGGAGCGCTTGGCGGCGGATTATGTCGACCGTTTGCGGCGCGGCGAACGTCCGACTATGGCGGAATATCAGCAACAACATGCAGGATTGGCGAGCGGTATTGCCGATCTTTTCCCGACTATCGCTGCGCTTGAAGGATTACGCGAAGGTACCAGCGTGCATGCGGTTAGTTCGCCAGCGCAGCTCGGTGAATTTCGTATTTTGCGTGAACTCGGACGGGGCGGCATGGGGGTGGTGTATTTGGCCGAGCAACCGTCATTGGCGCGTCGGGTCGCGCTGAAAGTCTTGCCTGCGGCAGTCGCACCGGATTCATCGTCGCGCATTCGCTTTCAGCGTGAGGCTCGGCTTTCTGCCGGACTGTCGCATCCCGGCATTACTCCGGTGTTTGCCGTTGGCGAGGGCGATGGAATGCCGTGGTTTGCCATGCAATTGCTGCACGGCGTTGGCCTCGATCAAATCATAGTGACCTTGGGCGCCGGTGCTTCGGTAAGTAAAGAGAATGGTAGTTTCGCCGGCTTGGTGCGCCGCATGCGCGATGGTGTTCCGGTGCTGAAATCGCGCGAAGATTGGCAAAACGCGGCTTGGTTACAGCGCACGCTGGCGCGTTTAATAGCGCAAGCGGCGGAGGCTTTGCATTATGCTCATCAGCGCGGTGTTTTGCATCGCGATGTTAAACCGGCGAATCTGATTCTCGACATCGATGGAAGATTATGGGTCAACGATTTTGGTTTGGCGAAAGCAGTCGGCGAAGCGGATTTGACTTCTCGTGATTCTATCACGGGCACTTTGCTCTACATGGCTCCAGAACGTTTTGACGGCGTCACCGATCGTCGTAGCGATGTTTATAGTCTGGGGTTGGTGCTTTACGAATTGCTGGCTAAGCGTCGGGCATTTCCACAAGAATCGCACACGCAATTGATCAAAGCGATCATGGTCGACGGCGTACCTCCGATACGTTACCATGTGCCAAGTCTGCCGCAGGAATTAGCCGTCATCGTTGATCGCGCATGTGCCAGACAACCGGAACGGCGCTATGCTGATGCGGCAAGTTTTGCGCGTGATTTGACAACCTTTGCCGACAGTCAGCCAAGTGCACCAAGCGCGGTGGCAGTGCGGCCGGTGGCAAACGCATCCGACAGCGATTGGTCAGTGCTATCATTGGTGAAAATTGCGGCCATCGGGTTAGTCGGTTGGTTGGCATGGAGTTGGTTGGTGCCGGGAAGTCCAGATGCAGTGGCGCAGCAAAACATACCATTAAACGCGGCGCCGGCCGCCATGCCATTACCGACGATAGGCACGGCTGAGCTGGGAGAAAAAACGTCAAAGACCTTGATTTTACCAGAGCCAATGCCGAATGCTGAGCCACCGTCGGTGGTCGCGCCGACACCAGAATATATTCCGCTCTTACCGGAACGACGCCCCAGCAGTGAGCTGCTTCCGCCTGTTATTCCACCGCCGGTGTCCCGGACGACGACCGAGCCAGGCTCGCGGCCGTCGATTCCACCTCCGCCACCGACCAATCCGATCAGGCCGGGAATTCCACCTCCGCCAGCGCTTGAAAGGCCGCGCGATTTACCGCCCATGTTGGAACCGAAAGATTTCACTCCACGCCCAGGTGGCGGTGGGCCATCTGGCGGCGGTGGTCCTCCACCCGGTGGCGGTGGTCCTCCGCCCGGCGGCGGTGAAGCCAATGGGCCGCGTCGTTAAGCCACGTCAGTTAAGTTGCGATCAGCGTCTTGGCTCAGATTATCCGCCCACGTGCATAATCCCACTCCTCCGCTTCGTGTTGAGGTCGCCTTGGGTGACCGCAGTTATCCCATTCATATCGGCGCTGGTTTGCTGGCCCACGCGGGGGCATTGATCGCGCCGCATCTCAAAGGCGGCAAGGTTTTAGTGATCGCTGATGCGACGGTGGCGAAGCTGCATGGCTCCACGCTAACGAACTCGTTGAGCGCGGCGGGCGTGACGTGCGCCGTGGCGACTTTTCCTGCGGGCGAGCCGAGCAAATCGTTGGCCACGGCAGACGTGCTGTGGCAAGCGTGTGCGCAAAACCGTACCGATCGTGCGGGTGCGATCATCGCACTTGGCGGCGGCGTCAGCGGCGATCTCGCCGGTTTTGTTGCCGCCAGTTGGATGCGCGGCATTACGTTCATTCAAGTGCCGACGACTTTGCTGGCGATGGTAGATTCCAGCGTCGGCGGCAAGACCGGCGTCAATAGCGCCGCCGGAAAGAATCTGATCGGCGCATTTAAACAGCCGTCATGCGTGGTGATCGATCCGTTGCTCATCGCCAGCATGGATGGCCGTGAATACCGCGCCGGATTAGCTGAAGTGTTAAAATACGGAGTGATCAAAGATCCCAATTTCTTTGCCTGGCAAGAAGCCAACGCGGATGCGTTAGCCCGTGGCGAGCCCGCAGCCGTTGCGCACGCAGTAGCAGAAAGTTGCCGCATCAAAGCGTGGTACGTCGCCGAAGACGAAACCGAACAAGGCGTGCGCGCGCATTTAAATTACGGCCACACCTTCGGCCACGCCCTAGAACGTGACACTAAATACACCCAGTACCTGCATGGCGAAGCCGTCGGCATCGGCATGCGCATGGCCGCCGATCTCGCGCAGCGCCTGGGTATGCTCACCGACACCACGCTGATTCCACGGCAGGACGCGTTGCTAGCGCGTTTCAAATTACCGACGACGCATGCGACCAGCGATAAAATCGCGTTGGCAAAAACTCTCGCCGGTCATTGCGCGCTCGACAAAAAAGTCGCCGCTGGGCGCATGCGGTTTGTGTTGCCGACGAGAATCGGCGAGGTGGTGACGCGGGAAGTGGAAGATATCGCGGCGGTGGAAGCGGCGTTTATGGCGAGCCTGTCGTGATCGTGGTGCTAGATTTTTAAATGGGATTCTTGGCGCACAAAAAGAGGAATGACGACCTGGGCGTAGTCGCAGGCTGTGAATCATTGCCTGTACAGTACGTCAGGGAGGTGATCTCAAATGCCATTCATAATAATTCTAACGAAATAATAATTGAAAATGAAGGCGGTCGCGCTGTTTGTCAATTCAGTGAAGCTATCGTTCCGTACAAGAATGTAAGGAATCGAATAGCGGTGATGACTGATTCCATTAGGTCTTATGATAATACAAAAAATCAGAGTGGGACTATCGCCATTCGAATTAGGCTCGGCGATGAAATCGTGGCCTATTCAATAAGTATTACCGATAAAATGAATGGCAGTGGTATTGTTGGGGAAATTCACCGTACCTAACAGAATCAATCGTTAAATGGTGGGACATAAAGGAGGTGGGCATAAAGGAATCTAGACATAAAGGACATACGCATATTGGGGGTGGACATAAAGGGCATATTGGAGGAGGTGGACATAAAGGGCATAGGACATATTGGCGTTAGCCAATATGCGTATGTCTTTTAATGCATCCCTCCTGCTAGAGCAAGGGAGGTTATCGGACTTGAAGAACAGGGAATGTATAGGCCTAAGCAACTTATTGATCGAGTTGAGCAATTGCTTGAAAAGAAGGGAGAAAACTAAAGGACAGGCATCTAATACATTGATACATTGACAATAGTTTGTACCTGGACTATTATAGTATATAGTAAGGAATAATACTGTGACCGCAACAGTTTACATGGACACTAATAATAGCGACGGATTTCCGGAGGGAGAGCCAGATGTAAGTACGGGTGCGGGTGTCGTTCGAAATATTGCCCAGACTTTTTATGAACTAACCGCCGGGACAATTGCTCCCTCTCCTGCGGTCCCCTAACTTTTAGAGTGGACTACTGGCCATAACAAACAAGAAGAAATTAAATGATATTACTACGACTTTCATTCATCGTTCTTATTTTACTTCCATTATTTGTTGTTGGAGAAGAGCATGACTTTGTCCGTAGAAAAAATGTCACTAAGGAGGAAATAGATCGTGAGCTAGAGGTGAAATATAACAATGGATCAGATGTAAATCCAAATGAAGTAGAATGGTATATTGCGCGTTCGTTTATTACCGGACATGCAAAAAAAGACGTTTCTCGTTACGTTTTTGACCACGCATACATTAACTATTTAACGTATAAGAAGAGCGACACCATCAATAGCCTGATTTCTGCTTCAGTATGTGAAAATGTGATTGGACAAGCTGTGGTGATGTCTATTGTTGGTCCTGACATAAAAAAAATTATTAACAAAATAGACCCGACGGAAAGAGAGCGAAGCACAGTTCGTTATTTTATTTCAAACGTAAGTTCGATGTTGGCAAATCATAATGACGCAGACTGGGAAATTGAAATGTATGGACCGAATCACGAAAGAATAATGATTCAAGACACCTTCTTGTTCGACCACTCAATTCGGTCATGGCCAAGCAGTGAAGATTTTATAATATTATTTAATTTCTGTAAAACATATGCCGTAAAATTCGGCATAGAGGAAAGAGAAATTGTTGATCTTCGAAAAAAAATTAACGACACGTATCATGCAGATCCAGACCTCGTCCCGAAGAGAGATGTCTTTGATGTAATTGAAAGCAGGAGACTATATGATGGAGAGAAGTTTTTTTCGGTTATCGCCGCGGCGCGCAAGAGAGTCACTTTGGCGCCAAAAGTTTCCAAAATACCAGAGGGGGGGATGAAATTATTCAATGAAATCATCTCGATAAGTAAAACATTCGACGAAAATACAAAAATCGACGAGATCGTCCAAAAAGCAGAAACATTAGCGCTTTCCTATATCGGCGTAATGCGTGGCGATGTATCTGGAGGGGGTGGCCCTGTTCATTTTGCAATGTCTCTTTTGCTAGAGCGACAGAGTCGAAAAAGTGATAATTTGGCAAATAAAGAAAAGGAACTTTTGCTAGCTTATAAAATTTGCATTGACTTAGCCAGAATTTTTTACTACGAGGCGTTATCTATGGATATTGGCTGGATAATATCTGATGCCATGGAAATAAGAACGTTAATTATCGATTCGTCAACTACGGCTTTTATTGACGTTGAGGCGGCTAAATATCTTCATAGAGACCGAAAGTTATTTTACGATAAATTAAGGTTGTTATTATCAGGGAATCATGACGACGATTCTCTGTTAATTAATTACGCAGTAAACGGAAACATACTTTTCTGGGGGCTAGGCTCAACCTCCAAGCTTTATGAGGCTGACACAGCAGTTAGGATGGCAAGAAAAATTATTCAAGATACCAGTATTGATTTAAACTTTCCTAAAATGGATATTGATGCGAAGATGAGATATATTTCAATGAGCCTTCAAGTTAGGGAGATTAAGAAAGCAGAAGAGGCGATACTTTATATGAAGGAAAAAGAGCCAATGGCTGACAGCACGCGCCGTATACTTCATGCGATTGAAGAAGAGATGAAAGCCACTCGGTGATGAGACATAAAGAAATCTAAAGGACAGGCATCTAATTCATTGACATCGTTAGCGCGTGGTGATCCCGCAGCCGTTGCGCACGCAGTGGCAGAAAGTTGTCGCATCAAAGCGTGGTACGTTGGCGAAGACGAAACCGAACAAGGCGTGCGCGCGCATTTAAATTACGGTCACACCTTCGGCCATGCGTTGGAACGCGAAACCAAATACACCCAGTTCCTGCATGGCGAAGCCGTCGGCATCGGCATGCGCATGGCTGCCGATCTCGCGCAGCGCCTGGGCATGCTCACCGACACCACGCTGATTCCAAGGCAGGACGCGTTGTTAGCGAAGTTTGGTCTGCCGACCACATACACGACAGCAGACCCCGCAGCGTTGGCCAAGGTGCTAACCGGACATTGCGGCCTCGACAAGAAAGTCGCGGCGGGGCGGATGCTGGATAGACATAAAGGAGGATAGACATAAAGGACATACGCATATTAGGGGTGGACATAAAGGGCATATTGGAGGAGGTGGACATAAAGGGCATAGGACATATTGGCGTTAGCCAATATGCGTATGTCCTTTAATGCACCTTCCTTTAATGCACCTCTCCTTTAATGCATCCCTCTCTTTGGGCCCTAGGGATCAGGCTTGTCATACCCAAATCGATTTTTTTAATTCAGACGAGGCTATTCGAAGAGTTTCACAAGTATGCGCGACCCCGCACTCCCATATACGAACGGACTTTTCAACGATTCGTGTTTTTCCATCATCGTATTCATCTAATTGACGCTCTACGACCTTTGATGAACGGTTGCCAAATAGCATGCCTGCTAGTGCAGCTCCGCCTTCGATTTCGACATACAGCGGAGAGCCACTGAAGCCTGGGAAAGTGGGGAAAGAAACTTGGTAAAAAGGTAAAAGAGTTCCCAATTTGGAATCATTGCGTCTAGGCGTGGCAGTGATTGTTCCGGAATAGGCTTGAGGTATGGCGAATATGTTGCCCTCCTCAATAATATGATCGTAGAAACCATACGCGAACACTGGAACGGTGAGCAGTAGCTCTGGAAGTATGGGTGATGGCCACAGCGGGGTCTTCGCGGAAATGGTGACGAAACTAATGTCGAGCGTAGGATGCGGGGAAGTGCTTTCTACCCGGTGGCAGATATTTTCGGTGGGATGTTGAGCGACGAGAATCTCGTCTTCGGAAATATTTTCGGTGCAATGCCTGCAAGTAACTAAAATGCCACTCGCGCACACAGGGAAAGCACATCCCATTAGCCGTTTTGCAAAGGCCTTCTTGTTCCAGGAACTCGCAGTTATGGAATAGAGTATGAAAGGCGCGGCTAAGCCAGACTGACCAGGTATTACCTGCACAGAGTGTCTTTTTTTAATTTTTTATCTATAAAATCCATGGTTTTCCTCTCTAATGTGATATTTTCTGTGAACGACCGGTTGTAGGCCAAACAGCCGCACAAGTCCTCACCCCGTCGTCCGCAGTCCACTCGCAATCGCGTTAATTGTCAGCAGCAACGTCGGCAGTAACGCGTCGGCACCAGCTTGGTCGCCGCTGGTGCGCAGGCCGCGCCAGCGGCGGAGGATGGCGACTTGATGGAGGTGGAGGGCTTTGAGGCCAGCTTCACGTAGTTCCAACGTGCGATGCATGCGTGGGCGTCGTTCGGCTAAGGGTGAGCCGAAGGCGAGGTCGAGCATGTTGCTGGTGCGTTGATGTTCGTCGCGGATCAGTCCGTAGATGCGTTCACGCACGGCGACATCGCCGACTAAGTTGGCGTATTCACGCATCAGTGGCAGGCTAGCCGAGGCGAGATTGGTTTCGACGTTGGTGAGGACATAACGCAGGAACGGCCAGGAATGCGCGCGTTCAGCGAAGGTGGCGAAGGCGGCTTTGTCGGTGCGCAGCAATTCTTCCAGAGCCGTGCCGAGGCCGTACCAGCCGGGAAGGTAATGACGCGATTGATTCCAGCTGAAGACCCAGGGGATGGCGCGCAGGTCGGCGAGCGTGCGTTTGCCGCTGCGACGTGATGGGCGCGAGCCGATGGTGGCGTGTTCGACGGCGTCGATTGGGGTGCCTTCACTGAAGTAGGTGATGAAGGCTTCATCTTGTAATAATGATTCGTAGGCTTCTTGACTGCGTGCTGACAGACGTTCGACCAGCGGGTGCAGATCTTCGTGGCCTGGGCGTTTTTGCCGATGTTTGAGCGCGGTGGCGGTAGTTCCGGCCAAGAGCAATTCGAGATTATACGTAGCAGTAATCAGGTTGGCGTATTTCTGCGCGATGCTTTCGCCTTGTTCGGTGACGCGCAAATCGCCGGTCAGCGAACCATGTGGCAGCGCTTCAAGGAAGCGGTGCGTTGGGCCGGCGCCACGACTGACGGTGCCGCCGCGACCGTGGAAGAAACGTAATTCGACGCCCGCTTCTTCCGCGACTTTGGCCAACACATGTTGCGCGCGGTGCAGTCCCCATTGGCTGGCAAGAATGCCGCCGTCTTTACAGGAATCGCTGTAGCCGAGCATGATCTGCTGCACCGGCATGGCATAACCGTGAAATTGTTGCTGTAATTTCAGACTGCGTTTGGTCACCGGATGAGCGAGGAAAGAACGCACCATGTCGGCGGAGCCCTCCAAATCGGTAATGGTTTCAAACAACGGCACGACGGGGAGCAGACACGCCAAGCCAGCATCAGCGCCGTCGCCGTGTGGCCGCACGAGTCCGGCTTCGCGGCCGAGAACATAGACCGCCAGCAGATCAGAAAGTCGACGCGTCATGCTGACAATTAATCCGCCGATGCCGTGGACGCCGTGCGTGTTGATGTAGGCCGCAACCACGCGGTGGCATTCAAGCACGCGAGTGGCTTCGTCGCCTAGCACTGCATTTGGGTGAGCGAGCGGGCGCGGCGTGCGCAGTTCGCTGTCGATTAATGCGAGGCGATCTTTTTCGCTCCACGTCGGTAGATCGCTGGCGCCAATTCCGGCAGCGCTGACGAGTTGCGCTAAGGCCAGTTCATGCACGGCGCTGTTTTGACGGATGTCGAGGATGGCGAGATGAAAGCCAAACAGTTCGACCGCGCGTTCGACCGGCGAGACATCGCCATCACCAAGACGTTGAGCGCCGACAGCAACCAGCGAGCGATGGAGCAAGGCGAGGTCGTCGAGGAGTTGTTTCGGTTCGCTGTAAAAAATACCTGCGGACGCCGTCGTGCTCGCGTCTGGCAGGCGGGCGAGCATCAGGCCAACCCACTGACGCCAGGGTTCTCCGACATTTCTGGTGAGGATTTTACGTCCGCTTTCACCCAGCTTTTCAGCGGTGTGAGCGATGGCGGTGGTCAGTTCTGCGGGCGGATTTTGCAGACGCGCGGACAAGCTCAGTCGTTCGGCTAAACGACGCAATTGCGTACGATGCACCAGCACCGCAGTTCGACGCAATTCATTGAGCGTACTTTCGGTGACTTGCGCGGTGACGAACGGATGACCATCGCGATCGCCGCCGACCCAGGTACCAAACGTTAGTTTCGGCAGTCGTCCTGGGCCTGCGATCAGTGCAGGATCTAAACCGACTTCGCGCCACGCCAAACGTAAACGATCGTCGAGGCGCGGTAGAGCTTCGGGAAATACTTCGCGCAAATAATGAAGTACGCCGCGACGCTCGCTGGCGATGTCGGGTTTTTGCAAACGCAGTTCGCCCGTTCGCCATAAACGTTCGAGCGCGAGTTTGACCTCGTCGCGGATCGACTGTTGTTCAGCCGGCGTCCACATCTGATTTTCGCGCTTGACCAACAGTAAATATAATTGGCGATGCTGTTCTAATACGGTTGAGCGTTTGGCTTCGGTCGGATGAGCAGTGAGCACCGGTTCAACGCGAATGGTGGATAAGGCGTCGGCAATTTGTTGACCACTGAAACCAGCATCCAGTAACTGACGTAAGTTTTGGCCCCACAGACCAGGTTCGCGTAACAGACTTTCGGTGGTTTCACGGCGACGGCGGCCTTGAGCAGCGGCGTTTTCTTCGACCATGTTGAGGAGCTGAAAGGCGATCGAGAGCACTTGCACATCGCGCTCACCTAAGTCGCTGGCAGCGGGTTGTCCGCTGGCGGGATGTACATCGGCGCCGGGAATCCATGGCAGTCGGCGAGCAAGCGCGCCCTCACCCAGCTCTTCCAGCACTTCGCGGAAACAGATCATAAAAAAGCCAAGGTCGACATCGATCTTGGAAAAGGCGAAATCAAGGGCTGATGTTGGCTGCATGCGTGCGTTTCCGGTGCGCCAGATTGGGTTCATCGCCCAGGCCGCAAGACGCATTCCGTGCGGCATTCCGTTTTGGGTGTAGCTGTTGAGCTGGCGAAGCGCAGCCATCGTTCGATTGCACCACGGGATTGCTCTGGGCATGGTGAAGCTTCATCGCGTTTTTTTTGCAACGGAGGCGACTCGGTTTGTCCATGCTCGATCTCCACACGCATGTTCTGCCAGGACTTGATGACGGCGCGGTCGACCTCGCCGCTGGCGTGGCCTTGTGTCTTCGGCTGCATCAGCAGGGGATTACCACGGTGGTCGCGACGCCGCATTGGCACAGCCCTCGATTTGAGGTGGAGAACCCTGGCATTGAGCGCGCGTGGGACGCCTTGCGCGTTGCGGTGGCCAATGAAGTGCCTGGGCTGATGCTAGTTTTGGGCGCTGAGCATCATTGCAGCGGAGCAGAAGATCCGGCTGCTTTTGTCGCGGGAATCAGGCCGTTAGGCGATAGTCGGTTGGTGTTGGTGGAATTGCCAGACGACCATTTGCCGCCACGCGCCTGGGCCACCGTTTTTGCCGTTGTGCGGGCGGGCTGGCGTCCGCTGCTGGCGCATCCGGAACGCTGCCGTGGTTTACGCGGGCAACGCGATCAATTGGCGGCTTTCGTTGAAGCAGGCGGATTGTTGCAACTCACGCTGGGGCATGTGCTCGGCTGCCATGGCTGGCGCATGCGTTGGCACAGCCGCGCGTTGCTGAGGCGTTTCCCTCAGGCCTGTCTGTTGGCGAGTGACAGCCACGATTTGGGCGTTCGCCGGCCGCAGTGGGACCGCTTACCAGCGACCTGGCGTCATTTGGTCCCGACCGACTTGGCGGCAGTGTCCACCTGGGGCATCGCTAACAGCTGATCTGAGGTTTGACAGCCTTGGTGGGTCGGGCAGCATCCGCCCCTGGAACCATGGGGATATTGCATGCTTTATACTCGTCCTGTTGCCTTATTTCTTGCCATCGCCTGGAGTTCGTCCGCTTTTGCAGCGGACAGTAGCCCGGTGCAGGTGAAGGACATTGCGGTGACACCGCGTGCGAATTTGACCGCCGATGATGGTACCTTGACCCTGCATCCGAAAGCGTCGTTGGGGGTTGGTTATAATAGCAATATTTACGCCGAAGCAGCCAACGAAAAAGATGATATTTATGTCCATTATCTTGCCGGACTCCAAGCCGATTGGCGTTTGAATCCGCATAATAGTTTGGCGCTGAATGGCGAATTCGAAGGTTTAAATTATTCCAAGTCTGCAAGTGACAACGCCAACATGATCGGCGGATTGCTCGGCGCCGATTATCGCTGGCACGAAGCAAATAATAACGTTCACCTGCATGGTGGGTATGCCCGCTTTAATGACCCATTGATTGAAACCGGCGAACAAATTTTACGGCAGAATATCGACGGCTTAGCCGTGGCTACGTGGCAGGGTTCTGAAACGCGCACGGTGGTCGACCTTGGTGCTACGGCATTGGACTATCTTGACGGTGGTACCGGTTTTACGGCAGAGAGTCGTGATAATTCCGTCTTTCATCTGACTGGTCGCATGGGTTGCACCACGGCTCGCGATACGTTTTATTATCTGATGCTGGGCGTTGATCGCACGGACTACAAAGAAAACATTCAATTCAACGATAGCACGGGAATTACTGCGGGTTTGGGCGCGCAAGTGCGTCTGGGCCAGCGTTCGACGCTGTCTGCTGAAGGTGGCGTGGCGTATCGTTCGTATGCTGACAATTTTGGTGGTCTTAGCGTGAATGATGACAAAAAAGTTTATGCACCTTACGTCAGCGTCGCTGCGCGTTGGCCATGGGAAAGTGGTAGCCAAGTCGGCCTGAATATCTTCTCGCGTATTGATGAAAGTATCACCGCGAACGCAGCGTGGGTGTACGGCGCTCAGCTCGATGGTCGCTATCGTTTGCTGGCAAATAGTGGATTGTTTGGCTCCATCGGTGGTTATCACAGCGAGGACAGCGGCCAAGGTACGGTTATCACGGAAAAACGTAATACGGTCGAGGTTGCTGCTGGAGTAGATCACGAAATCACCAAGGGTTTGGTTGGTCGACTCAAGGCGACGTACACCGATAGCACCGCTGAAATCAGCAATGAATTTTCGCGTTATATCGTGTCGTTCGACCTTGCCGTGGCGTTCTGATCGCACGGTTGGTATTGCAGACAATTTTTAGTTTACGGACCTCGAACTCAGCGGACGATCGTTATGCGAATGCTAAGCGCGGGAGCATTGGGTGCGACGTGGTGGCGCCTGTGGCGCAGTGGTTGCAACACGGTTCGTCATTTATTTGTTGAGCAGCCTTTTCGTGGGCTTTCCGTCGCCTCGGCGGTGTTATTCGTGTGGTTCCTGTTAGGAGCGATTTTTCTAAGCTTGCTGATTTTTTTACAGCAGTCGCAGTATGAAGGATTGAAACCGCGACTGCTTGAGAGTTTGTTATCGTTATTTTTTTTCACGTTGTTCTTCTTGGTCACGATCAGCGATACCGTGCTGGTGTGGGGAGCACTGTTTCGTAGTCGCGCCGCATCATTTCATGCCCAGTTGCCACTGACTGATCGGCAGCTTTTTTGGGGTTGTGCGGTCGAAGGTGGACTGTGGTCAAGTTGGGCGGTGCTGGTGTTAGCCGTGCCGTTGGTGGGCGCCTTAGTGTTCGATCGTTTGTTTCCAGGGATGACCTCATTCGGGCTGTTCAACGTGACGGATGCCGTGCTGATGACGGGCGGAGCGCTGGTCGCGATACTTTCTTTTATGGTTTGCTGCATGGCCGCTGGCGCACTCGGTTCGCTGTTGCTGGCGCGACTCATTCCGCTGCTGAGACGTGGGCTAAAAGGAATCATCGCGCTGCTGGTAGCAGCACTCATGACGGGTGCGGTGCTGGTGCTGGGAAGCATGGAACAACGCGGCGAGCCGGTGGCATTCATGGGCGAGGTTATTGGTAAACTCCGCTTTGCCGAAAATCCTTATTTGCCGCCGTGGTGGGCCGAACAAGCGTTGATGTCCGCGATTTATGGACAGTGGTGGGAATGGGCGCGCTTTTCCGGCTTAATGGTGAGCACCGCTGCGGTGTTGGCGCTCGCTGGTGAATGGCTTGCCGGTCGTCGTCTGCGGTTAGATCTGGATGCGCTGACTGGGCGTCCAGATGTTGCTGGACGTACTCGCAGTCGGAACTGGCGGTTGATTCCATTTTTGCCAGCCGACCTTGGTTTACTGGCGGCAAAAGATTTGCGTTTGTTTCTGCGCGATCCAGCGCAAGTACTGCAATTCACCATGTTTTTTGGGCTGTTAGGTTTTTACTTATTGATGTTACCGCGCGTCGGAAAAGCGTTTTTATTCGACGATTGGTGGCGACCGGTGGTGTCGTTACTGAATTTGACCGCGGTGGCGATGGCGCTGGCGACTTTCACCGGGCGCTTTGTGTATCCGCTGCTGAGCTTAGAAGGCCGGCGCCTGTGGGTCTTGTCCTTGGCGCCGTGGCCGCCGACTCGGGTGGTGACCGCCAAGTTTACTTTTGCTCTTTTGGTCGGTTTACCGGTCAGCGTTGGTTTAGTCGTTTTGTCTGGAGTGATGTTGTCGTTGAGCCCAGGCATCATCATCTATCAAGCGGGTATTATCGCCTGCATGGCCGTTGGTTATTCTGCTGGAGCGTTGGGATTGGGTGCGCGGTTAGCGGATTACAATGAAGATAATCCAGCGAAATTGGTTGCCGGTTATGGCGGCACGATCAACTTGATGGTGAGTTTGTTTTTTACCGCTCTGTTGTTGGGCGGTGCGGTGTTTCCGTTGCTTCCTGGTTCATCGGCTCTGGGTTCGTGGCGATGGATTGCTGGTGCCGGGTGGACGTTAGTGGTGACCGGAGTGTGGACGACGATTTTTTTGCGTATGTCATGGTATTGGTTCGCTCGCCTTGGGTAAGGTCGCTCGGCGCTGGTACGTCCGTAGATATGCGCCACGCTCTTCAATGAATCACGGGAGCTGTCATGGGCCAATCAGTGTTTCGCTTTCGCCGTTTCTGCCGCTCTTTCTGCCGCTCTTTCTGCCACTCTTTCGGCCACAGTATCGTAGCGATGGTGGGCGCGGTGTCGGTGTGGGCTGGCGATGTCAACTTCACGGTTTCTAGCCCATTATTTGCACAGCCAGAAGCGGCGCGTAAACAGCAGATTGAAGCGCGTCTAGCGCCCACGGCATTGGTGTGGCCGGGTGGTCATCTGTCGGCTGGAGAAGCCGTCGCATTGCTTGCCGCGAGTGGAAATCCGACGTTGTTAGTGGACCCTGAAGATGTCGCTCGCATGGCAGATCTTCCGGCAATATCAGGAAATTATTGGCAGGGAGTGGTTGCCGTCTGCGCCGCTTTCGATTTGGCAATAGAGCCGAGCGAGGGCATGGATCAGGTCGAGGATAATGGTCGCTATGGAAATCGTGATAATAATGGTACGGCAATAATGGCTACCGGTGGTCCAGTCATGTTACGTACGCAAGTTGCAGGAATGGTACGCCCTCTGTACGTACCCTGTGGCCCGGTGCTTGCTGAAGTGGTGGCCTTCGATCTTCATCAACGTCAAGGCGCGGTGGCCAATCGAACGGCAGATGTCCGACTTGCTTTTCGTCTTGAGCCACGGGTTTTGCCAACGCAAGTGGGTACCACGCTGGTGTCATGGAAGTCCGTGGAAGATCAGTCCGGTCGTCACCTGACGTGGACTGAAGTCGCTGGTGGAGCACGTGGTGATGTGAACACCGTGTCGCTGAGCGAGGTACAAGAACGTTTCGCTGGCTGTATTCTGAGTGGTCAATTGTTGATCCAGGCCTTGGAGCCAGTGAGTTTGAGCGCCACCGTAAAATCAGGCGATAAAGCACGAACTGAATTACTCGGTCAAGAAGTCAGTATGCGTTTGCTGGGTGTCGGTGAAACGACGGCGAATGGCCAGACCGGTCCAGGTTTCAGTTTGTCAGTGCCGACGGCGGTGCTTGGTACTCGGGCGAAATTAAGTGTGACGGTTGGTGGGCAGCCGTTGAAATTTAATAATCAAGGGTCCAGCTGGAGTGGTGGTCGCATCGAAATATTTTATCGTGGCCCGAAACAGTTAGAGGGGGTGTATGCGGTAACGCTGTCCGGACAGGCGGCCTTACAGCAAGTGAATGTACCTCTTCGTCTGCCCATTACGCTTGAGCGTTTGCCCCGCACGGAACGCCCATTTGCCGCAGGTTTGGATTTACAAATTCCGACACATTTGCGTTGGGAGGCCGGTGAATGCGCCGTGGCAGATGCGGTGAAAAGATTGGGCGCGACCAATCAGGTCCTGTTGGAATTGGGGGCCGATGAACGCCGTCGTGCGACGCTTCCCGCTTTTGAAGGTAATTTTTGGGAAGCCGTTTTGGTTATTTGTCGGGCATTCGATTTGACTATTCTGCCACCATCGCAAACCGTGCAGAGCTTGGATGAAGAAGGTCAAAATACACCGACCTGCATCACCGGTGGCCCGCTCTGTCTTGGCAAACGTCATGGCGACCGCCCAGGAATCGAGGCCTTTCAGGCGAGTGGCATTTTGTTGATGGGTTTAGATGCCTTGACCGTGGTGACCAATCAAGGACTGAACGGTGTGACTCGTCAAGCGGAGCTCAGCTATCGTCTACGTTTGGAGCCACGTCTGGATCCATCGCTCATTGGTTCAGCGATGATCAGTTGGACCTCAATGGCGGTCAGTAATAACGGACGACCTTTGGTGGTGGAAGAACCGGCCGCTGCGGCCACGGAAGGTCAAGCAACGTCGTCTTTCCGTTTCATGCGGGTTGGCCGACGAATTGTGCGGATTTCAGCGAATGGGGCCATTGTAGATACTGATGGAACGCCTGTTAGCGGCCATGTTATCGTGAGTGGTCTGCCATCAGAGTCGACACCGCTCCATTTATCGGGTCAGGTTTCCGTCCATCTCTTTCGACCAGCTCGCGCAGAGTTATCGTTGGTGGTTGGCGGGCGCGCTGTGGCAAGAATGGGAGATCGGACCGCGATTCTTAAAATGTTCAGTGCCGCTGATGACGATGACGGCGGCAATAATCGTTCTGGGGTGTCAGTGGAGACCACTGGTGGTGAACTGGATGCCATGGTGGTTGAAGTTCGGGATGCGACCGGGAAGCCGGTGCGCAATAATGGCAGCAATAATTCAGAGTCGAATGGCCGAGCGCGTATGTTGTGGTACTTCGTCGGGCTTGATCAGGGGCCGTACACCGTGGTGCTTACTGCGCGTGAACCATTGGGGACGTTACGTTTGCCGTTCACATTGAATGCTACGACACCATAGCTGAGCTTAGTGCTGAACTGGTGAGGTCCTTGGACTGGACCCACAAAACAGCGGCCCATGCTATCGCCCGCCCACGAGTTGAACCATGACCACTCTCACCACTGTCTTCATTCACAACACCCTTACTCGTACCAAACAGCCGTTGGAACCCTTGGTTCCTGGGCAGATTGGCATGTATGTCTGCGGACCGACGGTGTACGATGATTGCCATATCGGTCATTTGATGGGACCGATTTTGTTCGACGCGATAGCGCGTTGGTTGATTGCGCGCGGATATCGTGTGCGTTTCGTCAACAATATTACGGATATTGATGATAAGATTATCAATCGCAGTCTCGCTACGGGTGAGCCGTGGGAGTCGATTACGCAGCGTTACACCGCACAATACTTAAGTTATCTCAAACGTTTGCATGTGGTGACGGTGACCGATCACCCACGCTGCAGTGATTATATTCCATCGATGATCAGCTACATTGAAGATCTGATCGCCAAGCAACGCGCCTACGTTGCCGCTGATGGCGTCTATTATGATGTGCAACGTCAGCCGAGTTACGGTAAACTGTCGGGGCGCAAACTTGACGACATGAAAGCGGGGTCACGTATTGAACGCGATGCGGCTCTGCATCATCCCGGTGATTTCGCGCTATGGAAACAGGCGAAACCGAATGAGCCCTCATGGGAAAGTCCCTGGGGTCGAGGTCGTCCAGGGTGGCATATCGAATGCAGTGTCATGAGTCATGACACCTTAGGCGCGACTTTCGATATCCACGGCGGCGGAGATGATCTGAAATTTCCTCACCACGAAAACGAAATTGCCCAGGGGGAAGCGCATGGCGGCGGCTATGCTCGTTGCTGGATGCACAATGGTTTGATTCAGTACGACGGCATCAAAATTGGTAAATCAGACCCACGCATGAAGGACGCAGCATTCGCGCGGCAGTTCCGTGCGGATCATCTGCTCGATACGTACGGTCCAGCGACCGTGCGCTTTTTATTGATGCAGGGTCACTACCGTCGACCAAACGATTTTGCACCGAGTGCTCTGAGTGCCGCGCGTACTGGCCTTGGTAAATTACACCGCCAACTGGGCAGTCTGCTTGATGAGCCTGGGACGGCGGATTTGGCAGACATTCTGTCTCGGCCATGTTCTGAAAGCGTTGTCCAGTTGCGGCGTGATGTGGTAGCAGCGATGGACGACGATTTCAACACTGGCGCAGCGATCGCTGCATTATTTGGCTTATTGGCCGAGGCCAAGCGCGCAGATACTGAGGTAGGTTCAGGCACATTGCGTATGGTGCGCGACCTTGGGCGTTTGATTGGTTTATTTCAGCCTGGAGACGGAATCGACACGGCTGAAGCCAAGTCAACGTCACCGCAGGCGAGCGATAAGCTGCTGGGCCAAATCATGACTCTGGTCTTGGCATTACGGCAAGACGTGCGTGCTCGTCGTGATTTTGCCGCCGCAGATAAAATTCGTGCCACGCTGGCGGTTGCCGGAATCACCATCAAAGACACGAAGGATGATGCGACATGGTCGGTGGCGGCGGCAACAACTGACGGGTCGGCGCCTCTCCATGCGGCTATGCGAGTGGTGATGGATTTGCGCGCCGTCGCGCGCAGCGAAAAAGATTTTGTGACCGCAGATCGCATTCGTCACGACTTGTCAGCAGCAGGTGTCGCCGTCGCGGACGGCGTCGATGGTGCTCAGTGGAGTGTTAGCCCTCAGTAAACCTAACCAGTCAGCTTATGAGAGGGCGGCTCGGAGATGCTGACTCAGAACGCCAGCTCAGAACGCCAGCTCAGAACGCCAGCGTCATAAAACAACAACACCTTCGGATATACTCCGAAGGTGTTGCATTTCATATCGGACTCACTTCCGAAGATTCATTTTTCGATGAAGAGCTTGTCCGCGACGGTCATGGTGTCATCCGTCAGTTCGTTCAGCTCGATGACCGCGAACATAGTCGCCAGTGAAAATGCGAGGAAGGTGATGATCACCAGCCAGCCAGCAGTTTTGTCATTTTCCATAGGATAGCTTTCGTCGTTATGTCGTGTGCGGAGTTCAGGGTCAGATCATAGTCAGATCAAAGACGATTGCTGGCCAAGTCGCCTTGTTGAATCTGCAGCTTAGCATCGTTCCAGGATTCGGCGATGACTTGGCACGCAACCATGTCATTGAGGAGTTTGACGGCGCGAACTTTGGCGATGTAGGTATTGCCGCGGTAGATGATGAACTCGACGCCTTCTTCGACTTTGTCACCCTTGCCAATGGTCAACATGACGAGGTCTTGTTGGCCTTGAGGATTCAAGCGAACCGCAGCGACCACACCATTGAGGAAGCTCGAGGATTGTTTTTCATCAGCGACTTCATTGTAGATCTTGGGGTAACGTTCTTTGACAATCGACAGTTGAGCACCCATCTGGCTGATGACTTTCTTAGCCTTGGT
>JAYVSL010000212.1:0-2602 GCA_043775355.1 Planctomycetota bacterium | reverse complement strand
CCCATGATGCGGAACATGCGCCAGGCGCTTGGTGGGTCAGGTTTATCCATGTGGTCCTCGATACGGTGGTCAGACAAAACATCGGCGCGGCGTTCAGCGTAAAAGCGGCGTTAAAGTCGCATTGAAGTCGCGCCGAAACCCCGTTGAAACGGAGGGGCGCGATCAATGCGGTGGCGCATGCTGTAGGACAAAGAGGACAAGAGGACAAAGGACAGGCAACAAACAAAGGATAGGCATTTAATATATCATTGGGACGATTTGTTTCTCGCAATGCATGGTCTCCCATAACGAGAGGCATGTCTCCAGATTCATACTATCCCAACGACGTTCGCGGTTTTGGAGTCGGAAGTTATCTTCAGGGGCGGTTTAATCTTTATGGACCTTGACCCCTCTTTGTCGCCCCTTGTCGCCTTACGGATGTTTCTACAATGAAGAAACAAGGAGCATGGCCATGGTCACGCACAATCGTGTTCGCAAATCAGGAAAGCGCTCGACGGGGCAACGCTCCACGGAAGAGCTGGCCGAGCTGGTCCGCTCTCGCATGACGTTGGTCGCCAGCGATGGCCATCTCAGCCGTTGGGGGAATTCGCCAGCAACGCATCTCAACCAACGCATTCTCGCGGCAGCGGGAGTCCACGAGGAACAGCCCTTCGACATCTTGGCCTCCGACGGTGTGGTAACCTTGGTCTTCGCTCCTAAAACTCCGTTGGTCGATGAGCGATCGCGCTACGAGCAGTTCACGCTCGAAGAGCTCTTGCCAACAGCCATGAAGCCTGGGCGAAAGTCGACGTGGCCGAAGTCCAAGCCGCGCGGTAAGGAGTCCTGGTAATGGCGCACGGTCGTGGCTTTGCTCCTCGTACGACGTTCATCCCCAAACGGCGCGACATTATCATGGTCGACTGCTCTCCCAGCGCTGGCATAGAACCACAAGACCCGCATCCGGCACTCGTGATCAGCCCTCAGCGCTACAATGTCGGAGGATTGGCATTGTTGTGCCACATCAGCAGTCGTTCACAGAACAATCGGTTTGAGTTGTTTCTGTCACCGGACGACCGAGGACGGCATGGCGTCGATGGTTATCTGCAATGTGACCAAGTACGGTGCCTGGACTGGAAGGATCGGAAGGCTCATCGTATTGGGGAATTGCCCGAGGAACTTTTCATGCAAGTCACGAGCCGTCTCCTGCCGTTGATCAATCCGACACTGGGCGCAACCGCCGAACGATGACGGATCCTAAAAAACAAAGTTGGAATACAAACTTCCACTGCTAAGCCGCAAAGTTGGAATACAAACTTCCACTGCTAAGCCGCAAAGACGCCAAGAAATCCAAGGTTTAAAATAAAATAAAAGGAAAAATAAAAGGACAGGCATTTAATATGTTGACAACGCCTCTTTTTCTTCACTCTCCCCGCCCATGACCACTGCACGTCGCAAGATCATCGACCGTACCGCCCCAACTTGGGTGCATTGTACGTCTCGTTGCGTGCGGCGTGCGTTCTTGGCGGGTGCTCGGTTCGAACATCGCAAGGCGTGGCTGGAAGAGCGATTGCAGTATTTGTCGAAGTGTTTTGCCGTCGAAGTGGCGGGTTATGCGGTGATGAGTAATCACGTCCATGTGATCGTGCGGATGGATTCAGCGATTGCGTACACCTGGAGCGCGGTCGAGGTGGCTCGTCGGTGGGTCTCGGTTTATCCGAGGAAGTATTTAAGCGATGGAACTCCGGTCTTGCCCAGCGAAGCGGATATTGTGGTGATGGCCAAAGACACGGTCAAAGTGGGTTTGTGGCGCACGCGATTGGCTAATCTAGGTTGGTTTATGAAAGCATTTAAGGAGCCCATCGCCCGTCGCGCCAATCGCGAAGACGTTTGCAGCGGTGCATTCTGGGAGGGTCGTTTTCATAGCGTGCCGTTATTGGATCAACCAGCGTTGATCGCCTGTTTGGCCTATATCGATCTGAACCCGATTCGCGCCAAAGTCGCCGACCGGCCAGAGACCTCGCAATTTACTAGCGGTTATCGCCGTATTCGCGCGCGAAATCGCCATCGTGCGGCAGAGAAGATCAAGTGTCATGAACCGAAACGCGCCGCTGCGCTGTTGGCGAAGGTCGGCTTAGCAACCAACGCTAAACATGCGGAAGACGGTTTGTGGCTTACTCCGTTAGCGCGCTGTCAGGTCGGCGAACCGCTGGCGAATAAAACCTTCACTCCAGATGATTATCTGACATTGCTGGACGCGACTGGACGATTTTTAAAAGCTGGTAAACGCGGAGCTATTCCGCCAGAATTAGCACCGATACTGGCGCGACTGGATCTGAGCGTCGACGCCTGGCTTGCGACCATGCTCGGTTGGCGGATGTTTGCGTTTACCAGCGCGCTTGGTCACGCCAAAGTCTGCGCCGATGAAGCCGCTAAACGTGGGCTTCAGTGGATTCGTAATCGTTGTCCGCTGTTTGCGGAAAAGCTAACGGACAAAATCGACGCGGCGTGAGCTGAGAAGGGAGAAGGCCGATTGGATACGGTGCGCCTCGCGAGCCCGGTACGGGCGTTCCCTATCATCCCGCTGGAGTTTCCCGATGCGTAGGCGTCTCAGATTGGGGATGGC
>JAYVSL010000211.1:0-9911 GCA_043775355.1 Planctomycetota bacterium | reverse complement strand
GGGTTGGCCTTGGCGATTACTGGCCTTGGGTGCGTTGGTGCGCCTGGGCGGGGGCTGGCGGCGCAACGGGCTGCGCTGACTGCGGGCAGTTGTGGCTTGCGGTTGATGCCACCGTCATCTTTGCCGTTGGCGCGTCGTGTCCCGATTGGTGCGGTGGATATCGCTTTGCCGCCATTGCCGAGTCGTAGTTCGGCGTTGGCGCTGGCGGCAGCGCAAGACGCGGTGCGCGCGGCTAAACTGTCACCGGAACAATGTCGCGACATCGCGGTGGTGGTCGGAACGTGCACGGGTGGCATGCCGGAAAGTGAAGCGGTTTTTTTGCGTGATGGTGAACAGGTGGTGTCACCCATTTATCGTCGTCAGCATCCGCACCGTACGACGCAGGCGTTGGCACGCGTGCTTGGATGTCATGGTCCACAGGGCACCCATGCGTTGGCCTGCGCGAGTGCGGCGGCGGCGATTATTGAAGCGATGGAATTGGTGCGCAGCGGTGCTTGTCCGGCGGCGCTCGCGGTTGGGGCTGATGCGCTGACGCGCGTGACGATGGCGGGATTTACCAGCTTAATGTTAATTGATCCGCTTGGTTGCCGACCACTGACCAACGAGCGCGGCGGGATGAGTCTTGGTGAAGGCGCAGCGGCTTTGCTGATCGAACATCCCGATCATGCACGTCAACGCGGTGCCCCCGTGATCGCGAGTTTGCTCGGCTGGGGTGAGCATGCGGATGCGTACCACCTCACCAGTCCGGCGCCGGAAGGAATTCAGTTGGAGCGCGCGATCAACGACGCTTTACAAGATGCGGGCGTCACGCCGCAAGCGATCGGTTATGTCAACGCGCATGGAACCGGTACGCGTGACAACGATCAGGTGGAAACGACCGTGCTTTCACGCTTGTTCGGTGCCGTTCCAACCGCCTCGGCAAAACGTACCTATGGTCACACCATGGGCGCGGCAGCGGCGATTGAAGCGGTCGCGTGTTGCTTGGCCATCAGCGATCAACAGCTGTGGGCCAGCGCAGGAGCCGACACCGGCACCACCATCTCTGGCGTCGACGTGGTGCGCGCCACGCGTGCGGCGGCGGTGAACGTGGTGTTATCGACGACGCTGGCTTTCGGCGGAGTGAATGCCTGCTTGGCGTTTGGAAAGGCGGAGCGATGCGTTTAAGCCGTTACGCTCGCGCATTTCCTGGACACGCAACGGAAGGCGATGCCTGGCCATCGTGGGTTTCTGCGGGTGCACGCCGCCGCTTCGATCCGCTCACTCGTCTGGCATGCGCGGCGGTTGATCGCTTGCTGCAACAAGGTGCTGCGTTACATCCCGACACCGCCGTGTTGGTCGCCACCAGTTACGGCGCGGTGGATTCAACTTTCAAATTCGCCCACAGCATCAGCGCCTATGGCGACGCTGGCGGTAGCCCAACGCCATTCACTGCCTCCGTGCATAATTCTTGTGCGGCGGCGATTGGCGAACTGCTGCACCTGCACGGACCGACTACGACGATATCGCATGGCGCCACTGGTCCATTGGCGGCGCTACGTTTTGCTCATCGTCTGGTCGAAACTGGTCGTGCACCGGCGGCGCTGGTGTTGGCCGGTGAACGTCACAATGAGTGGAGTCGTCGCGTGGTCGCGCAGTTAAGCGGCAGCCGTTGGCCCATTGGCGATGGGATGGTGGGTTGTCTGGTGGAGCATGGCCCCGGCAGCGGGCGAGCGTTATCGCTGCAGATTCTTGCGTCTCCTAACGTGCAGCAAGTGAGCGGCGGGGTGTTGAACGATCACGATGAAATGTTGTTAAAGGACAGTAGAAACAGCACGGATCACCACATCGTCAGCGTGCCTGACGTGATGGGACAATGGTGGCCGGGATGCGGATTGGCTGGATTAACCTGGAACGACACGTCGGACGTGGTGGTGGTTGAGTGTGAAGGCAATCGACGAGAACGCGTTTGGCTTGGTGGCTTTAGCGATCACTAACGGGCAGCGCATTTCTTTCTTACTGGGTAGCGCAACGGCAAGATCCAACTATCTTTCCCCACCATGCGTATCGCCTTTCTTTTATTCTTCGCCACCGTGGTTTTCTCGGCGGAGCCGTTCTCCTTAGCAAAGCTCAGCCAGGCGAACAAAGATCTTACCACCGTGCGCGTGACATTTGTGCAGGAAAAGCACCTCGCCATCCTGGATGAGCCGGTGATCAGCCCAGGGCTGATTGAAATCAGCAAACCACTCGGCTGTGTGCGGTGGGAATATACCGGCAAGTCGGTACTGCTTTTCAAAGATGGCCACCTGCGACGTTTTGGTGCAGAGGGCAAAGAAGAAACCATCGGAGCAAAAGATCAGGGAGTGAACTCGTTGACTTCACAAATGAAGGCCTTCCTCAATGGAGATTGGAGCGCGATGGAAGAACTCTTCACCATCACGCCTGCTGCCGATGGCGTTCCGCAATTAAACTTCACGCCGAAAACACCTGATCTGTCCAAATATATTACTGGGCTGACCATTCGTTGGCGTGATGATCTGACGGCTCCGCAACAGATGCTGCTGATTGCTGCGGGTGATGACCGCACGGAATATCGTTTCGCTAAGCCACAGCTTGGTGTTGAGTTACCGGCTTCGCGATTTGACCGACCATGACTGACCCCGTGTTAAATTCGAACCCGAACACCAATCGGCGTTGGTTGATTTTTTCCCTCTGGGGTTTGGCCGCGATCGCCATCGGCATCTTAGCCGCCAAAGCGAATTATTCCCCAGATTTGCGTGGCATGTTACCTGGGAACGATCCGGTCTTCGTGCGCGAGATGGATTTCTACGCCCGTCAAGGTGCCACGCGGGTGCTGGCGCTTGAGGCCGATGGTGAGGCTAACGCAACGCGGCGCGTTCTGACCAATGCGGTTGCCGCCCTGAAATCTATCGGAGTGAAATCATTTGATGGTGGTGGCGCCGGCGCTGTCGCACGAGCCGCAGAGATTATCCGCACCCATCTGCCCGCATTCACCACACCCGAATTATTACGCGACATCGAAACGAACATCGGTCGTGAACAACTGAATGACTATATAGTGGCATTTAAAGAACGTGCCCTGCGCCCTGAAGACGCGTTCACTGCTAGTGCCGCACGACGTGACCTCCTGGCGATATCTGGTCGGGTGATGCAGCCGCTTTTAGAAGGTCTGGGTGGTTCCGAACGCGACGGCATGTTCATGCGGCATAGCGACGGGCGACATCTGATGGTGGTCTTGGAAGTCCCCTTCGATCCACAAGCGATGTCGCAGACCGCACCCATGATGGAGGTAATAGATAAAGAAGTGAGTGCAGCGAAAAAAAGCGGTGTGGCTCTTGAAGCCATCGGCCCGTATCGCCATTTCAATGACAACATGAAAGCCGTGTATTCTGATCTCGGTTACAGCATGCCGGTGGCCATTGTATTAATCGGAGCCCTACTTTTATCGCTGATACCCAACGTTATCGCATTTTTCGTTCTGCATCTCCCTGCGATTCTCGGCATGGCTGGTGGAGTTGCGACCGTGGTCGCCTTGGGATTGGACGTGCCACTTCCCTTGTTGGGATTCGCTGCCGGCATGCTTGGCGTAGCGGTGGATTATGGACAACATGTTTTGGTCGCTATTCGCTCTGGTGAAGGAGCCACCGTTTGGCGACCTTTGTTGGTCACCTACCTGACCACGGCCTCCGCGTTTGCCGTTTTAGTAACCAGTGCGGTGCCTGGGATTCGTTGTGTTGGTATCATGGTTATCAGTGGGCTTGGCGTCGCTCTGTTGGCATCGATTACATTATTGCCGTACTTAACACCGAAACTAAAACCGAAAGACTATTGGCTGCCGATCAGCACGCCGCTGCTGACGCTGCTGCAACGTCGGCCAATGATCAATTGGCTGCTTGCGGGTGTCATTACTGCCGCGCTCATGCCTGGGCTGTGGCGTCTCAGCTTCAATGACAACCTCAAAAGTTACGACGGCAGCAAACGCGAAACGTGGGCTGCGCTCGAATCTTTTCTCAGCCGTTGGGGCTCGTTATCGTCGTCTGATTTTTTAGTGGGACAGGACCACGATCTTGGCCTCGCGCTTGACCACATAGCGACCGCACGTGAACGCGGCGGTTTTATGCCCAGCATGATCGAACGATTGATGCCCGGCCCTGCCACTCAGGCGGCTCGTATTGCTGGTTGGAATGCTTTCTGGCAACGTCATGCCGATTCCTTTGCCACTGATCTTGAAGCTTCGGCCAAGGCTAACGGTCTGCGTATCCAAGCTTTTGCGGAGTCACTCGCGCTCTATCGCCCGATGGCCACCGTCGAACCTATCACGCTCACATCGTGGACTGGTAGCGCCGTCGAACCGCTGGTGCGCAGTTATTTCGTTCACCTCGACGATGGTCGTTGGCAAGTATCGTCACCCGTTGAAAAACTAACCCGTGCTGAAGTGGACCGCGTCCACCAAGTACTCAACGATCGTTCTATCGAAGCGCCCGTATGGCTTGCCAGCCGTGAGCATATCGGCCACACGTTAATCGCCGTGGTATCGAATGATTTAGCCTCACGCTCAATCGCCATCGTTTTAGTCGTACTCTTGGTAATTTTTCTAATTGAGCGCCAAGTGCGTGCCGTCATCGCGCAATTATTACCACCAGGCATCGCCCTCTTGTGGACTTTTGGTCTGCTCGGCTGGATGGGAGTCCAGCTCGATCCATTCGCGGTACTCGCTGCCGCATTCATTGGCGGCATCGGCATCGATAGTGCGGTGTTCTTAACCCACAGTCCCAATGCGCGAACGCTGTCGCCAGTGCTGGTCGCTTCACTGACCACCATCGTCGGCATGCTCTCGTTACTCAGTGCTCAACACCCCACCATTTTCACCATGGGGCGAACCTTATTAATCGGCATGAGCTGTTGCTTGGTCGCGTGTCTTTTAATTACGCCCGCGTTGGCTGACCGGGACAAGGCCACTACACCTGAACCAACCTGACCGCGAGCGACGATGCGTGCTCTAACGCGCCAGTCGCCAACCACCGGATGCTTCTAAAACTTCGCCGCGCATCGCCGCGCGCGTCAACCACATGTCGATAACCAACTGATTCAGTTCGGCCAGCGCGGTGAATGCTCGCAGATAGCCCAGCAACTCTGGCGAGGTGAAGGTCGAATGACGCGCCGGATCATCAGCGACAAACACGCTAAAACGTCGGCGCGGACTGGTGAAAGAATAACCACCCTTCGCCGTGCTGTAGGTCCACGATTCGCCAGCGATAGTCATGCTGCGCGCCAGACCTTCAGACATTTCCCGGCGGCTCGCCTGAAAACCACTGTCGGGCTGGGACACGATCGCAGCGATTTCATATTTTAGGCGCAAGTACGCGGCGATCTGGGACAGCTCAATCATGTTCGCACTTGTATGCGCCGCTGACATTCCGGGAAGCGAAGAAGTCCTGTGAAGCTGACTAACGAAACATCGCCTGAGTCACCAGTCGCTGGCACATGCGACAAACACGCTATGGTTCCGCCATGAGTCGCCTCTTTACTTGTTCCTTGATCGTCGTCGCTTTCGGCATCGGTTTGACTTGGATGCTGAAATCTGCGCAAGAACATCCGCTGCCGCTTGCTCAGCCAACACCACTATCGGCACCACGACCAGCACCACCGCTAACGGTCGGTGAACGCGCTGGCGAGATAACCAAAATCGCTGTCGACGCCACCGTCGCCACCGGCGAAAAAATCGCGAAAAAAACTGCTGAGCAAACCAAAGTCGTGGCAACCTCCATAGAAAATGCCGCCACAGCTATTGCCGAACAGACGAGTACAGCAGCAACCAAGGTGAGCGAAACGACCAAGTCTCTGGTTGATGAAACAACCAAGCAGGTAAGCGAAGCAGCGAAACACATTGGCGAGGCCGCCGATGAAACGGCAACCAAGGCGAGCAAGCTGACCGATGAATTTCTAAAAAGCATTCAAGCGCCTGCCAAGGAAACACCAAAGCCTTGAAGTAGCCATCGGTCGCGGTCGATTCCTAGATTCGCAATTCAATATAAAATCGGAAAATAATGAGCGTTGATCACCGATTCGTGTGACCTCACTCTTTTGACCCAGGTTCAACCTCTACTCACCACTTCTGTACCGGTATCATCGTACACACTTTGCTGATGACTCACAACGAATGCATCTCAAAGATGTATTCACATCACGATTCACGTGTGCCGACCGTGTGCTCTCACATTTGGAGATTTCTTTGCGCCTCACGCTTTTCCCAACGCTTGGTTCTTGGCTTAGCACGCTCCTCATTTCGCTGTTTTTCTCCGCGCTCGCTGAAAACTACATTCATGCGGCCGAACCGCTGACCATCAAGGCCATCACTGGACTGCAATACGACGTGAAACGTTTTGCCGTCGAACCCGGTGCCACGGTCACGATTCTGTTCGTCAATGATGACGCTACGGACATGCCGCATAATTTGGTGTTCACCAAACCAGGAAAACGCATGGAGGTCGTCAATGCATCTCTCAATCTGGGTGCTGACGCGGCGAAGTTTGGTTTTGTTCCTCAAATATCGGAAGTCATCGCCAGTATCCCCGAAGTGAAACCGCACGCGACGGCAAAGCTTCATTTTACAGCTCCAACTGAAAAAGGAATTTATCCGTACGTGTGCACGTATCCTGGGCACGGTCTGATTATGTTCGGCGATATGTATGTCGGCGTTCCCATGCCCGCGATAAAGCCAGAGAGCGCAATCAATAGTTCAGCAAGCCCGCATGCTTTCCCGCTGATTCGTCCCTACCTGTATCGTTTATTTATGCCCGATTCAAATCCGGCGTCCGTGGCAATCATGTTGCCGGGTGAACTGAACCTGTGCTGGGATGCGGCGAATTGCCGCCCTCGTTATCTGTGGCGCGGGGCTGGCGTTGACATTTCTCCGTACTGGAAAGGCAACGGCAGTGGTCGGATAAAACTCATAGGGGAAAAAATATGGACTGCCGGAATTCAGAGTCCGCTGCGCTGGTCCAAGAGCGCCGTTCCCGTGATCGCTTTTAAGGGCTACGCGCTGATCCAGGGCTATCCGGAGTTCCACTACACCATCGATGGCGTGCTGGTGAAAGAGTTGGTGAAAGAACACGACGGCGGCAAAGGCCTGACGTCATCCTTTGTGGTCGATAGCGACAAACCATTGTTCTATGTTGTGGACGCGAGCCAGAACGCGCTGTTCAGCAGTTCGGTTGGCGCTTTCGTCGACGGAACGCTGGCGGTGGCAGCTAAACAAGGACGGTCATTTTCAGTGACGCTGATTCCTGCGGTGAAGGAATCAAAGTAATGAAACCATCGCCCATGTGCTGCTTTTGGTATAGTATTTTTTCCGTTCTCTTGCTCACGTTCACGACGGGATGCATTTCCGCCGCTTCGATCGCCGATCACTATCAAATCGAAAAGATTTCGCTGCCTGCTGGATTAGATCCACAAGTCGGTGCGCTGGCAGTGACGCCGTCGGGAAAACTCATGGCAGCCTTTCATCGTGGCGAGGTGCTGAGCTACGATCCGGTGCATCATCACTGGCATCCATTCGCATTCGGCTTGCACGAACCGCTCGGCATGCTCGCCATCAGCGATCGTGAAGTATTGGTCATGCAACGTCCCGAATTGACGCGCTTGATCGACACTGACGGCGACGGCACCGCCGATGTGTACGAAACCGTGTGCGACGATTTCGGTCTCAGTGGCAACTACCACGAATTCGCTTTTGGTCCGGCCCGCGATGCCAACGGCGATCTCTA
This sequence comes from Planctomycetota bacterium, assembly GCA_043775355.1. GTDB lineage: Bacteria > Planctomycetota > UBA11346 > UBA11346 > UBA11346 > BOG-1363. Next base: position 2,148 of record JAYVSL010000211.1, on the reverse strand, counting down.
CATCGGTCTGAACGTCGCCAGTAACGGTGATAAAATCGCCAAAGAAATACGCGGCGAATTTCGCCACTTCGGCGTCACTCAAGACGAGATCCAAACCAACTGGAAAGAAGCAGTTGGAAAAATCGGGCGGATGTATTCGGTCGTGCCGTATCGCGGATGGATTTTGAAAATTGATGGGAAGACTGGTAAAATGAGGCCGTTTGCGAGCGGTTTACGTTCACCGAATAGTCTTGGCTTTGACGCTGAAGGGCGCCTGTTGGTATGCGACAACCAGGGCGACTGGCTGGGCAGCAGCAAGGTACACCATATCGTCGCAGGCGGATTCTATGGACATCCGGCAAGTTTAGTGTGGGGCGAAAACTGGGACCTGGGCAACCCACTCAAAGTTCCCGTTGCCAAGCTCGACGAGCTGCGCACGCGTGAGGCAATTTTCTTGCCGCATTCGATTCTCGCCAATTCACCAAGCCAGCCGTTACTCGATACCACCGCAGGCAAGTTTGGCCCTTACGCCAATCAGATGTTCGGCGGCGAAATGAATATTTCTCGCATCATGCGCTACTTGCCAGAAACGGTTGCCGGGGTGACGCAAGGCGCAGCGATTCCCTTCTATGATAAAAATGGCCTTACCGCAGGAATTAATCGGCTGGCCTTTGCACTCGACGGCGCGCTCTATATTGGGCAGACACATCTCAGCTGGGCCGGCGGCGAAGGTATACAGAAAATCACTTGGAAGGGCACGGTGCCGATGGACGTGCACCACATCAGCCTGACCAACGACGGCTTCGATCTGCGTTTCACCAAACCTGCCAATCCAGCAAGCATTACTCCGGAAGCATTTAAAATTCGCCGTTATTACTACGAATACCACGAAGCTTACGGCGCTGACACCGACGACGTGACCGACGTGGCCGTCACTGCGATCAAAGCTGGCAAAGATGGCAATACCTGGTCGCTAACGCTCGACAGTCTTAAGCCGGGTTACGTTTATGAGTTTACTTGCAAAGGCATTCATGGCGCCGACGGCGAAGAACTGATCAACACCCTCGTCTGTTATACCTGCAATCGTTTGCGCGATGGCACAGCACCTGAGCCACAAATTCCTGGAACGGGGCCGAAGAAGAAACCGAAAGAGAAGAATGCGCCAGACAAAAAATAATCGGCAAACAGCCCGGCCGAAGCACTGATGAATCTATGATTCCGCCTCAGTCGGGCTGCATTCTTTCACCACTTCGCTAATTACTTTGCTGGCTTGCCGGTCAGTCCCTGAAAGACCGCAGTCGCGATCGCCGTCGCGCCTTCCGTATTCGGATGCACGCGATCGGGAATCAATGCATCTTTACCAACCAAAGCGGCGTGAACATCGATCGCCCATTCCTGGCATCGGCTTAATATTCGATAGAATTGGTTGAATTTCAGTTGTGACTATCTGGAAACATGTAAGTGATGCCATTACATAATTGTATAATTACATTTATATTGAGGAAGTACTATAATCGATTGCATGCACCGTTGTCGTCACTGAAATATAATATGGATGCGCATTTACCATCTGACGAAAAAATTCGGCGATAATCATTTACGGTGACACCTGTGGCGTATGATCGCGAAGCGATTTTTACCAATTTCAATAAATTCGTAAGTATGAAGACGAAAAAAGTCTTCGCTGTTTGCGGCGGTATGACATCATGCTCTCAATGCTATCGAAGCCATCTATTCCACTCCGATTACACCACCTTCCTTTGCTGATGGATGTTGTTCGCCGGATTAAGTTCCTCGATGTTATCGATGCGACCATACGCCACGACTCTCGCAGCAAGGTGAGTACCAGCGAATGCCTGTCGGTTATCCTGTGTGCGATTTTCTCTGGCGCGCATGACCTTTATGGCGTTCGTGAACGTCTCGCCCGATACGATATGGCGACCATTATGCAGGATCCTGACTTCACTATCGATGATTTCAGCGAAGAACGTCTGGCGAAAGCGATGGATGATATCTGGAAGGCCGGGCCCGAGAAACTGATGTTCGCTATCGCGTCTCAGGTAATGGCCACCTTTCGGTTGGATACGTCGTACTTCCATTTCGATACGACCTCGCTGACTTGTTATGGGGCTTATGAAGATCCTGATCAGATCGAATCTGGGGATGGCG
>JAYVSL010000210.1:0-5280 GCA_043775355.1 Planctomycetota bacterium | reverse complement strand
GACTTTTGCAGGATCGACTTCGTCGGCTTCCATGTTGACCCGGTACAAGGTCAATGGCAGATCTTTCCCTTCATCTTTATCGTCATGCCAGTTTCGCAGTGTCAGCACGGACTTAATGCCGAGCTGTTCGCATAACATCCGCAGTTCTTTATTTGATGGCTGAGCTGAACGATAGACCTCAGGTGATACTTGATGGAGGTTTTCTAGGGTGGTACCAATCACGGGCTGCGCCCAGGTCGTTGGGCGCACACGCGGTGGAGCATCTGCCGCAGTGATCGTAAGAGGCATGAGCAGCAAAACACTTAAAGCGATGGAACGAATCATAGTGGCAGGACGATACGAATGATCTGCTTAGGCCAAGTGTGGGATCGTTGGCGAGCAGAGATCGGCCGGTGGATATTTGTCGCAGACGCGAAAGACTCCGCAGCCAGTGATCTGGCCGCGCATGGCGCAGATCGTTTTACGCATCCGTGATTCACCAAGGATTCCCATGACTGACGCTCATTCTGCTTCTTACGATCTGGTGGTTATTGGCAGTGGTCCCGCTGGAAGTAGCGGAGCTTTGGCCGCGTCATATTTCGGAAAAAAAGTCGCGCTGATTGAACGCGCCAAGAACGTTGGCGGGGCGGGCATTAACACCGGCACGATTCCAAGTAAGGCTTTACGTGAAAGCGCATTGATGTTGTCGGGATCGCGCGCACGTAAGATGCTCGGTTTGAATGTAACCCTGCAACGCGAAAATCTGCTCAAGAATCTGTCGTATTTGAGCCAGCATGTTCAACATGCTTTGCGGGTTCAGACGGAATATCGTCTGCATCACCGCGATGCGACGTTGTTGCATGGTCAGGCAACCTTGGTCGATGCGAACACCGTGCGCGTCGAGGCCGCAGATGGTAGTGTGAAATTAGTTCGTGGTTCGCATTTGCTGATAGCGACCGGATCTTCGCCGCTTCATCCACCTGAGTTTCCCTTTGCGCATCCACGGGTGCATGATTCCGATGAGATCCTTGAGATCTGCGAGCTACCTACACGATTAGCGGTTATTGGTGCAGGCGTCATTGGCGCCGAGTACGCTTGTACATTTGCTGCCCTAGGCGTTGAGGTCCATGTCATCGATGGGCGCGATGCATTATTATCTTTTTTAGATCGGGATATTTCGGCGGCGATAACCGCTGGCATGATTCGCAGTGGTGTAAAGTTCCATTGGGGCGAACGCGTGGTGAAATGTGATGCGCCTGAAGCGGGCGAGGTGCGATTAACGCTATCATCAGGTGCAACCATGGGCTTTAGCGATGTATTGGTCGCATCTGGACGTTGTAGCAATACCGAAACGCTCAATCTGGCTGCGGCGGGATTAACTCCGGGAAAACGCGGACTGATTCCGGTGAATGATTGGTTTCAAACCGAAGTTCCGCATATTTATGCAGCCGGCGACGTCGTTGGTCCACCTGCGTTGGCCGCGACCGGCATGGAACAGGCACGCGTCGCCATTTGTCACGCTTTCGAACTCATCAAAAAGACCGGCACGCGCATTCTTCCTACGGGTATTTATACCATTCCTGAAGCAAGCATGGCCGGTCAGACGGAAGATGCCGTCAAAGAATCTGGCGTTCCTTATATTGTTGGAAAAGCGTCTTACAGCGACAACCCACGCGGACGCATGACGGGCGATCAAGACGGTCTGCTCAAGTTAATTTTTCGCCGCGATGACATGCGCTTACTGGGAGTACACGTCGTCGGCGAACAAGCGACTGAGCTGGTTCATATCGGCTTGATGGCGTTGGAATGCGGCGGCGATGTTGAGCTTTTTAATCGCGTGTGCTTCAATTACCCAACTCTTGGCGACCTCTATAAAACCGCTGGTTATGATGCGATGATGACGCGAATGAAAATCGCTCCCACTACAACGACGCGGTAATGTGATTGCGACGATGAATTACCTGCTAATCACACACGTATTGCGGGTATGACACTGAATTCAACTCAAGGAAATCACCCCGTGCGGGATTAACCTTGGCTTAATCTACGTGGATCATGGTCCTGTGTATGTACACGCAGGATCCACGGCAGAGGTTTTACGAACGCTATCGCTATCACGCGGCGCTTTTCTCTGCGTTTTTTTTGGCGATTGTAGTGCGTTGCGTGTGCGTAGTGGCCGCTGAGCAAACCGGTGAACATACATCTGTACCGGCCCCATCAGTGGTCGACATGGCGTGGTCGAGTGATCAACGACAATTGTACTACGGCATTCCAGTGCAGGTACGTTTTACACCGGCGAATGCACAGCTGGCGGATGAAGCGTGGCGCTATCTCATTGGCATTGATGCCATTTTTAACGACTACCATGACGACAGTGAGATCGGTCGCATTAATAAAGGTGGGGCAGGGACATATACGTTGTCTGCCCAGCTCGCTGAAGCCTTTGCCCAGGCAGTTATTCTCAATCGTCTGACGGCTGGAGCCTTTGACATTACCGTTGGGCCGTTGCGTCGCCTCTATCGTCAAGCGGAAAAAGACGGCCATTTCCCATCTGCGGAAGCGATTACCGAGGCACGTTCACATCTTGGGCCGCAGACTTTCATCCTTGACGGATTGAAGCTAACGGTTCTCAAAGATGGGGTCACGTTTGACTTTGGTGGACTGATCAAAGGTATGGCGGTCGACCATGTCATGGCACAACTGACACGCGCTGGAGTCACTGCGGCATTGGTCCAATGCGGTGGTGAAACGGCGTGTTTCGGCCTTTCTCCACGTGGTGAACGTCATCGTTTGGGGGTACCTGATCCACTCGATCAGGAACGGCTGTGGTGTACTTTAAGTGATCCAGGAAAAGGCTTTGGTGGATCAACCAGCGGTAATTACCGCAATGCCCTACAAATTGACGGGAAAGAATATTATCACGTTTTCAATCCACACAGTGGCGAGCCAGCATCGACTCATGTGTTGTCCGCGAGTGTCGCATTTTCTTCCAGCGGGCACAACGGCATGGCCGATGGCTTAGCTAAACTTGGCATCATTGATCCCGATCATTTCTTGCGCTTGGTGCAAGAACAAGGTGGGCAAGGAATGGTTTTGATTTGCGCGCAATCTGGCGCGGTCGAAGAACGTCACACCGCAGGTTGGCCAGCGTTTTGTGTCGATAATACAGCGACGAAAAGTCAGAGCAGTGTTAAACCATGAGCGTACGGGTATTCATCCGCCCAGGCTGCACGGGAATGGGCAGCTGTCACCGGCTTGCGCCAGACGTTTTTCGTCAAGGTTTAGACGCGCAGCCAGAAATATTACTGGATGACGCGGAGGATCATCGAGAAGCCGTTTTACGCGCAGCACGTGCTTGCCCGTTTGTGGGCGTTGAAATTGATGGCGTTCCCATCGATGAACGTTTTACCGACACCCCGGTGTTGTCAGTGCAAAACCTAACGGTTGATGTGATTGAGCTACGTGTGCGTTGTCGCAGTCTGCCGTTTGAGCCAGGACAGTACGTCTTCCTGCGCATGCACGATGAGCAAGGCGAATTCTTTCGTACGTATTCGGTGGTCGAAGCACATCAGGGCGTCGTGGCGTTGTGCATCAAATTATTGCCCAATGGTCGCGCTGGAGCTGCTCTCACAGGAATCGCGCCAGGAACCATGCTTGGCCTGAGTCGCGCCGCAGGCTTGTTTAAATTGCTTACCAAAGATCGGCCCAAGTTATTTATCACGGGCGGAACTGGTGTAGCACCCGTATTACCAATGGCTCTCGCGGCGGACAAGGCTCAGAAGGTCGTGGTATTTGGAGCACGTACGGAAAGTGATCTCTTTTATATCGATGAGTTGCGAGCATTGCCCAATACCAGACTGGTATTGGTGGTTCAGTCGCCGTCGTCGGAATGGAAGGGACAGACTGGCTTGGTTACCGATATCATTGCGAAATCGGACGTAAGTAAATTTCATGAGATATATACCTGCGGTAGCCCAGGAATGGTCGAGGCCGTGCGTGTCGCAGCGACAGCAAAGCAATTTCCACCTGAGAGGATATTTTCAGATTCCTTTGCCGCAGCTCCAACAGGAAAAGGTGCTGTCGCATCACCAGTAACGAATCGCAATTCGGTAACGGCCAGTATTTCCGGCACAGAGGGCGCTAGCGTCACAAAGAGAATTCATCAGAAGTCAGACCCCAAAGGATTCTCTAAAAATTTCGATCTACTGACGACTTTGCGCCAAATTCATTACTTCGCGTCGGTTATGGTTTGCGCACTGATCATGTTTTTTTCCGCCACCGGTTTTATTGCAAACCATACAGACTGGCTACTTGATCATAGCCAGTCATCTGTAAGGGCGAATATTCGTGCTCTTCCAGAAAATGCCGCGTCAACAGACGCTGATCCATTGACAGTATGTAAATTGATGTTCCCAGACGCTCGCTCTATTGAGGTCTTCGCTGGTGAAGGGCATACCGCATATGTGGTAAGCGGTCCTGGTGACTTATTGCAACATTGTGAAATAAATCTCGAAAAGCGGCAAGCACTGATCCAGTCATTGAAGGCGCTTCCCACCGGTAGCGCTGTGACTGACGATAAAAATATAATTTCACTGCTGTTGGGGCAGTATGGCGGCGAACTTAATGAAAAGAGCATTGAGTCCGGACCAGAAAGTCTAACTTTTGAGTCGGAATCCGTTTGGCGTCTTGATGCTTTTGTGGTGGATCGTAAGCGGGCGGCCTACCTGTTGGCACGGTCAAATGAGCCGCTGGCTAAGGTTATTTCGGATCTCCATCGCGGTAAACATGCAGGCTTTATCCAAAAGCTGATCATGGACGTGGCTTCAATTGCATTGCTGATTGTTGCCATAACAGGAACGGTAATGGGATTACAGGTTGTGCGCCGCCGCCGACTTACGATTGGCATTATATCATTGTCATTCCTTTCATTGATCTTCCTGCTCCTTCACCGCTGAGCGAATCATGACTTATCCCTATCGCCATCTTTACTCACCTCGCCTTGCGGCCTTTTTAATGTTGGTCGCTCTTTCTGCGGAATTAATGGCAGCTGACGCAAGCTTGACCATTGATGTCGAAGTCGGCGCAGGAACTGGTGACCCGCCAATGATCATCGTTTGGCTTGAGACGAACGAGGGCGACTTTGTGCGAACATTACAGGTGTTCAGTAAAGATAAAAAATACTATAAAGACCTAACGGTATGGTGGAAAAATCACGATGGTAACGCGGCGGACCCAATTGATGCGGTTATTGGTCCAACGATCAAATATACGACCTCTAAAAGCGCGACGATACCGCTAGCG
>JAYVSL010000209.1:0-5523 GCA_043775355.1 Planctomycetota bacterium | reverse complement strand
TACCTCGATCTTCTGCAACTGGTGTTGGATCATGGCAGTGACCGTCATGACCGCACCGGCACCGGCACCCGTGGGGTGTTTGGTCATCAAATGCGTTTTGATTTGGCGGCGGGATTTCCGTTGCTGACAACCAAAAAACTTCACACCAAATCTATTATCATTGAGCTGTTGTGGTTTTTGGCCGGACGCACGGACAACCACTGGCTGAAAGAACGCGGTGTCAGCATTTGGGATGAATGGGCAACGGCGCCACAATGCGCACGCTTTGGTCGCGCTGAAGGCGAGCTTGGTCCGGTGTACGGTCATCAGTGGCGCAATTTCGGCGCGACGAAACTACCCGATGGAGCCTATGCCAAAGATGGCGTCGATCAGCTTCAATGGCTGCTCGACGAAATTCGTCGCAATCCCAACAGTCGTCGTCTGATCATTACTGGCTGGAATCCCCAAGAACAAAATCAAGTCGCCCTGCCACCCTGTCACACGTTGTTTCAGTTCTACGTTCAAGACGGACGTTTAAGTTGCCAGCTCTACCAACGCAGCGCAGATATTTTCCTGGGCGTGCCGTTCAATATCGCCAGCTATAGTTTATTAACGTTGATGATCGCGCAGGTGTGCGGCCTGAAGCCTGGCGAGTTCATTCACACCTTGGGCGATGCGCATTTGTATTCCAATCACGTCGACCAAGCAAAGTTGCAATTGTCCCGCGACACTCGCCCGCTGCCAACCATGACGTTGAATCCTGCTGCCATGGATTTGTTCAATTTCCGTTTCGAAGATTTTACTCTGACGGGATATGATCCACATCCTGGGATCAAAGCGGCGGTCGCAGTATGAGCTTCATGTCCGATGTCCGATGTCCGATGTCCGATGTCTCGTTCGACTACGTGACATCGGACATCGGACATCGGGCATCGGACGGTAAATTTCTGTGAGTCCCCTTTCCCTTATCGCTGCGATGTCAAAGAATCACGTAATCGGCAATCACGGAGATTTGCCTTGGCATGAGCCGGAAGATCTCGCGCATTTTAAACGTACGACTTCGGGTCACGCGGTGATCATGGGTCGTAAGACGGCAGAATCATTGAAGTTCAGGCCCTTGCCGAAACGCCGCAATTTGGTGGTGACGCGTCAGGCGGGTTTGCTGCTGCCGGGGTTCGAGGTTTTCACCGATCTTGACGCGGCGATCGCGGCGGCTCATGCAACCGATCCAACCCCATTTCTGATTGGTGGCGGCGAATTATATGCCTTGGCTTTGCCGCAGATCACCACCATGTATCTGACGATGATTGATCGAGACGTCACCGGCGATGCGTTTTTTCCCTCGTTTGATGAGAACGAGTGGCAGGAAAGTGAACGCCGAGTCAGCGGCTCGTTGATCTTCCGTACTCTGACGCGCGCTTGAGCCAGTGATTGGTGCGCTACGCGCACTTCACTTCAATGAGTTCCTTGGCGATTCGTAGCACTCACCTAGCGTGCTCGCCATGAGCATCGATCACCTTCCCCTCGTTGCGCTGGTCCGTTCACCGACGGGCATGACCCCAGAACAAACTCAGGTGGTTTTACATCATCTGATGGATGGCAGCGTGACGCCCGAGCACGGGGCTGAAATCTTGATTGCCTGGAGTGATCGCGGCGAAACTGGCAGCGAGCTAGCGACCGTCGTTGAAGTCTTATTGTCTAAGGCAGTTCATGTTCCAATCCCTGGCGGCATGGATTTGTGCGGCACCGGCGGTAGCGGGCTTGGACGATTTAATGTGTCGACCACCACCGCATTTATTCTCGCGGCCGCTGGTGTCCCAGTGGTCAAACACGGAAACAAAGGCAGCAAAACTCCAAACGGCAGCTTTGATTTACTGGAGGCCTTGGGCGTTCCCTTTCAATTACCGGTTGCGCAATTAATTAAACTCCAAGCCGAAACGAACGTGTGTTTTCTTTTCGCCCGAGCGGTACATCCCGCCGTCGCGGCTGTTGCACCCGCGCGCAAAATCGCCGCTGGTCGCGTGAAGCGCACGATTTTCAATCTTGCTGGCCCACTCGCTAATCCGTGTCGTCCACGCAAGCAACTCATCGGCGTCACCGATGAACGCACCGCTCACATCGTTGCTGAAGCAGTGAAGTTATTAGGCACCGAACGCGTGCTGATCGTGCGTGGGCACCCTGGGATCGACGAAGTCAGCATCACGGGACCGACTCATGTGTGGGATGTCAGTGGCGGTCATGTCCACCATGTGATCATCGAACGCATTCATCAACACGGCCTCGACCATGCACATTTGCCGTGTGGTGACGCCATCGCCAACGCCGCTATTTTTCACCGCCTGCTGTCAGGCGAAGAACGCGGCCCGTTACTCGACATGGTCTGTGCTAACGCCGGCGCCGCACTCGATTGTTGGTACGGCCGCAGGGTGTTATCCGACAGCGTTGGCTTTGATCAGGCAAAAGAAATCGTCGCCAGTGGTCAGGCAAAAGCCGCATTCATTCATCATCAAACTTTAGCCAAACAATGTGCAGGGGGATGAGGTTAACTAGGTGAGTAAAAAAATGAAATGTCCGAACTGTGGCAAGGAAATGACGAGAGGAAAAATCTATGGCGATAGATATGCCCTTAAATGGACATCTGATGCCGATGGTCTTTTCTTAGGCATTTGGGCACGCGGTGCGTTTGTCATTGGACGCGCTTCCATTTTAATTGGTCGTGCAAGTGCTGTCTCCTTTCGTTGTAACGGGTGTGAATTGTCAGTAATTCCCAATGACGGCAAAGAGATCACTTAAACAACTCCTAGCGCATGTCCCGGAAAACTGCCTTTGTCCGCCATCAAACATTGGCCAAACATTTGGCCAGGGGATGAACCGGTTCGCACTACGACAGATTTGGTGTAAGTGAATTTTGCGCTAAAGTATTGCGCACGGAATATGACAACCGCCTAGGTCTTTGCACCACTAAAGAGTGAAGTAAGCGCGGATTTTTGAAGCCACTATGCAGTCGACAGGGAAGACAACTAAAATCTCTCCTTGAGTTTTGACGCCGATTGCTACGTTCCTTTGCTCAAAAATTGAGCGCCTGGGTCAAGGCTCTTTGCCATCGCAAAACGGCCGACAACCGCGTCGGAACGCTCACTTAAACCATATGAAGGAGTCAGCATGCGTATTGCCGTCCGAGCCACCGAGGAAGCCATCATTCGCCTCCTGCGTGCCGGTCATCCTTTATCAGGTGACGTAGTTGATCGCGACATGGAAACCCGTTTGCCGGTGTTCCAAAGCGTTGAAGCCGTTCCCGTGAAAAATTTTGGTATCGAAGGAACCGGTCGCATTGTCGTCGCTCGCGGCCGTAAGGATGTCTGGTTCGTCGATATCAAACGCCGCACGGACAAAGTTTCAGCCGACGACGGCGAGGCTTTCGTTGAAATGCGCGACAAACTGCAAGTCCGTTACCCAGGCCAGAAAGTGACCGGCTGGTTAGTCACCACCGCCGATGTCGACAACAAAGCCAAGCTCCTGATTGCCGACCAAGGTTGCTATGCGACCGCTGGTGCAGCGAAGCGCTAAACGACGCTGATTATCTGAACTGTCATAAACGATAATGGGTTAAACGGGACAGACCACGAAGGTCTGTCCCGTTTTTTTTATCAAGCGCGACATTTACCCTGTTTGCCCTGTTTGCCCTGCGTTTTCCCGTTCCCGAAATCCCGTCGGGATTTTAGGAATGATAATATAAGGGATGATAATATAAGGGACATACGCATATTGACTAACGCCAATATGCGTATGTCCTTTATGTCCTCAGATGACCGGTACGGTGAGGTTACTGCCATGCAGAGCTTTGAGACCAGGAACAGCCCTTTTTACTGGCTGTGGACAGCGCTCTACGACCTGCTGTTGGCTTCCTTCCTGTTCAACGCCTGGCGGGAGTCGTTGAGCGCCTTCGCTGTCGTCCCCATCGCCATCGTCTTTCTGCTGTATGGCCTCCTCCTGCTGTCCGATGGCATGTCGGGCATGCAGGTCACGATCGACAGCGGTACAATTGTGATGCGCCGCTGGAACGGCTTCGGTGCCACCCACATCACCGAGATCGCGGTGGCCGAGTACCAGGACATCCGTTTTGCCGGCCGACACGGCAAGGCCATCATGCTCCTGGCTTCCGGAAAGGAGATCCCCCTCGGGATCAGCGGCGCCAAGGGAATGGACGTGGCGAGCTTCATCGAGGCGGCCCTGCGGGATGGGAATTTTCCTCGAACTAGCTGATCCGGAGGCGAAAAAAAATTCTCACCGAAGCAGAAGCTTTACGTCACGTAGAGCTACTCGTGCCCGCCGACTTAACTACACCTAGCAAGAACGGACAATAACATGCTCAAGGACTATTTTTTTCCCCTTCTGATCCTTTTGGCGGTTTTAGCTAGCCCGATGGCGCATGGTGTCGAGAGTGGCGAATCGACACCGCTTACAGCAGAACAGATTTCAACGATTGACAGACTGCTGGATTCGGCGCTTCTGAATCCTAGGGAGAAGGGTCTGAAAGCGCTCGCCTTAGTGGAAGAAATGGGCCAGCCAGCCGTTAAATATGGATCAAAGAAAATTGCTGCGTTCCTATTTGTACCAGTCGAAATTGATCCCCGGTGGGGATTTGATTTATTTCTTTTCCAGACGTTGAAATGTCTTCGTGAAGCCTCTAAGCTAGAGACAGCCCAGATTCAGAAACTTATGGAGATTTCACGGTCGAATATTGCGGAGCACTCCGACCCTGCCAAGGTAGTGCTATCAAAGCAAGAAAACATGGTTGTTTCGGCTCCAATAAAATGAAGCTTGCACTCTTCTACATTCTACTGCTTTTTTTAAATAGGTGAATTGAAAATCCAAGATCCGGCGCGATATCGGCATGACGATGAAAACAGGCGGCTAACTTCATTGCTGTCCTCCTGTTTACGTTTGCCTTGAGTGGTTGTAATGCCGAATCTGTCGGGGACGAAAAATCCATCGAGAAAGACGAGGCGCCTAAAGTGACAGCATTATTAAAATTTAACTCTTTATTGTTAATTTTCGTTGGGGCCGCCTGCCTCATCCCTGTGATTTCAGACAGTCCCTCACCTGGGCCTCGCCAGTTCAGTGGATGGATTTACGCTATCATTTTATGTCTTGCTTCAATGCCTATTGGTGCATGCGCCTTAATCTGGGCATCTAAGCCTGGAACAACAACAACAACAACAATGGACACACACTTTGTTTTAAATAAATTGTAGACACACACAATGCGGAGGTGGGAAATAATGGACAGAGTGACAGTAGTTGGCTCCCCATCTTCTCTTAACTGCAAAATACGTTCCCAGCCCCCAATCGTTTCGGTTGGGGGCTTTTTTATCGAGTGACGAAAATGAATCAGCCAATTTTCCGCTGCTGAATCCGTTTGTGGCCATGAATAAGGACATACGCATATTCAGGGCCCCGGATCCCCTATTCCAGTCCAGTCGCAGGCTGAGTCGCTGATCGCGCGGCAATCGCCGTCGATTCCACACTGACTCGTCTGGGCCA
>JAYVSL010000208.1:0-10828 GCA_043775355.1 Planctomycetota bacterium | reverse complement strand
CGAACCGAAAAAATTTCTTCTTACCATTTACGCTTTGGATTTCGATCGCCAGGGTCGGCGCCAAGCGTACGAAATTATGGATTACACGACCCATGCTTTGCTCGCTCCAGTTCAGATCGCCGATGCATTTGGTAATGGTGTTTATCATACCTTCGAATGCGATCGTTCAGTCCGCATTAGAATCATTCAATTGCGTGGGGACAACGTCGGATTGAGCGGAGTATTTTTCGATCCAAGCGGGAAGTGAGGTGGAAATCCGCCAGTCCGGTTTGACGAGGGGGATGGTCACGGAGAAAGTTGTGGCCATCTCGAATGATGAGATCGTAGACGTTCTTTTCGATTATCCAGGAACCATCTATGCCATCGTCAGCGGTGTCGGCCGCGAAGCCTTCTTCTTTGTGACCTTGGGCCACGGCATCGCGGGTTGGCTGATAGTCTTCTACGATCAGAATGCGCGTCGTAGTTTGCTTCGGAGGGACGACGACCAATTCAAGCACAGGTTAGCAGCTGTGGCAAAATGGTAATCTGGCAAGATGAAAACGGGATTAAAAAAACGATGATTCCCGTTTTGGTGCGCCACCGACTGAATCACGAGATGACAGGTAAGCCGTTTCAATTATTTTAGAAGCCGATCGAATTGCGGCCATGACACCTCGCGTTCTGGCCTTGGCCTTGATCGAAACTTATTATCAACGTTTTAATATGGGCGGTGATCGTGAACCATTCCTTGAACTGTTGACGGATGACGTCGAACATCCGGTAAATCAGGGCGGAATTGAATGTGGTAAGGAGGCATTTCGGGTGTTTCTTCAGCGTATGGATCGTTGTTATCGCGAGCGCATTGTCGACGTGGTGGTCATGGCCAGCAATGATGGGCTCCACGCGGCGGCGGAATTCATCGTTGAAGGGATGTACCTCCACACGGATGACGGTTTACCGCCTGCTCGTGGTCAGCCATATCGTTTGCCAGCGGGCGCGTTTTTTCGTTTACGCGGCGGGCAGGTCGCTCGCGTTGCGGTGCATTATAATCTGGCGGAGTGGATGCGTCAGGTTGGTGGCAGTACGGTATAGGCGGACAGTGGTCGGCAGTCGGTAAGCGGCGTCACGGTACCAGCGGTTCGCGCTGCGCGTAAGCGTGCGAGGTCGATGTCGCCAATCGCAACATGCGGCTGATTCCATGCGCTTTCCGCAGCAATGCCGTCACTCGGAAAGCCATCATCGCAGGGGGTCAACACTGTTGCGGAACCTGCCGCGGTTTCGAATCCGCTTACACCAGGGACGCCGCCGACCAAGGGCGCGTGGATGACGGCACAGGAATTTTCTACGCAGCGAGCGGCGGCACAGCGACGCACGCGCATGAATCCGGCGCGGTCATCAGTCCACGATGGCACCAGCAATAATTCTGCTCCGGCGAGAGCGGCAGCGCGGGCGGCTTCGGGAAATTCGCTATCGTAACAAATCAGCACGGCGGTGCGCACGCCGTCGATGAGGAATGACTGGAGCTGATGAGTCGCCGCGACGTGATCGCGTTCCCATGGGGTCGGATGTAATTTATCTTGATGACGAAGACTTCCGTCTGGTGATGCGATCACGCAACGATTGTAGGTGCGATCATTGACTCGTACCAGATGCGTACCGGCACAGACATATATCGAATGACGCTGCGCGACTTCAGTGGCAAAGGTCTGCCACGTAGTCGTCCAACGCTCCCAATGCGGATCGAGAGCGAGTAATGAGGCGGTGATGTATTCGCCGAAAACGACAAGCCGCGCGCCGCCATCAGCGGCTTCGGTGACGAGCGATGCAAGACGACGGCGCCAGGCGATTTCTGATGCGGGAATCCATGCTGGCGTGGCGATCGCGGCTACTCGCCAAGGCCGTGGATTCATTAGATTGCTCCATGAGAAATGATTTTAAGATCAGGATTTCGCCATTCCATCAACAGCGCGCAGTCGGCGGCATCGGCATCCGGCAAGTAATTATGCACTAACGACTGTGGTTGCAGTCCTGCGCGTAACTGTGGCGTGATGACCGGATCGGTAATTTTACCGGCGATGACCGCAGCAACGTAGTCTTCGGGAGTTAAATGCCGATGATCTTTGTAGCCGCTGATTCTGCTACCCGCGATAAAACGGGCTAAACCAAGGCGTTTGACCAGTGCAAAACGTTCACCGTAAAGTGCTCTGGCTACGCCGCGTCCGCGCCACGCGGGCACCACGGCAATATCGACGCCATAGAGCGTGTCTCCGGCGGGATCATGATTGGTCAGCCAACCGTCGGCACTCGCTGCGCTCCAGGTGTGTTGAGCATGCGCGGTATTCATGCGGAGAATGTGTGCGGTGGCAGAGCCAACGAGTTCGCCCGCTGCATTGACGGCGCAGAGAGCACCGGCGTGGAATATTTTTATATGGGCGGCAATCTGCTCGGGTTTCCACCACAGTTCGGGTGGAAATGGCGGCGGAAAACATGCGGCTTGGATAGCAATTAATGCTTCAACATCAGCCAGCGTGTAAGGACGAATACGGATCATGGCGGATACCACTCAACAACTTACACGGGTCCGGTCATGACTGTGGCGGTGAATTTCCGTTTGAAGCCATTCGCTTCATAGAGCTTGATGGCGGTGGTGTTTTCGCTCAGCACTTCAAGGGCGATGGTACGTGTACGACGCTTGGCCTCCTCGGCCATTAATCCATTCAGCAGCGTTTGGCTGAAGCCCTTGCCTCGGCGTTGGGGATGCGTGGTGATGAGCTTCAGCCACGCACGTTGACCGGCGTCCTGCACGGCGGCAGCGGCAACCACGGTGCCGTTGTCCTCCAATAAATAATGGCGGAAGCCTTCGTGCTCACGCTTGGCTAAATTTGGTAAACAATGATCGCTATCGGGAAAACCTTGGATGAACACCGTCGCCACCGCGCTATGATCACGCGCCGTGGCTAAACGTACGCGCGTTGCTTGATCGGCCTGCGTGGCTTCGATGCGACGTTCGTACAGTAAATTTTCTTTCCACGTGTTGAGGCCATGTGATTGCAGCAACAACCGCGCTTTGCGATTTCGTGAATCCACCAAAATACGAATGCTGCCATAGCGGCTGAGTTGTAACGCCGCACGCGCAGCGTCGAGCAGACTGCCAGCGATGGCGGCAGGCGCACCGTTGGCGACCGCTGGTCCCCACAAAGTGACTTGCTCGTCGCTGTAGGGACAGATCGCGAGCGCCGCAATCGCACGTTCACCAACCATGGCGATGAGAACACCAGCCGTCAGATCGAGCACGGTTTTCGTCGGAGCCAGTCCCATCCACGCCGCGATGCCGCACACTTGATGTTCGGCTCCCGGTGGACAGGCGGCAAACAAGGCCAGCACCGCCGGACCGAGGTCCGGGCGTTGATCAAGATCGACAAGGTAACCAGAGCTAGCAGACATGGGTGTAGGAGTATTCACACGATTGCGAGTTCCGCAAATCCAGGCGAGCACGCCGCCATCCTCGACCGCAAACTTTGAGATCGCGTCCATGCGATGCTGGTCAAGAACCATGCGGTTAGGGCCGAGGTAGAGAAGTACCTTCGGGCGTTGAGCACCAATCGTTTTCATGGACTTTCAGGAGGCTGACAGCGAGTGCTTTCAGGGGCCGAACGCTTACGCAAATCCCGTCGTGCAGACCAAGGTCGGGCAAACAGTTTGTCTATGAATTGTAAGTCCAATTCGGAGCAGCTGGACAGTTCACGTTAGCGTCAGACAGAGTTGATACAGTATCTTTGCACGAACGTAGCGTGCCTCCGCCTCTGATAGCCCTGGACAAATGGTGAATTCACCACGATCAAGAACGATTGCGAGACCGCACTTTGAATTCGCACCCGGAATAATCTCGAGAGCACGAATGCGATTACCGTCAATCGTTCTTCCGGAAGCACGCACGCGCCCAGCTCCATCGACGCGGATGTAACGGCCTACGTAGCCATGCCGATAAGCGATAAAGAGGTGCATGAGTCCACCAATAATTCCGACCCATAGGGGAAACCAGTACATGCAGTACATAAACCAGGAAGCATCGATGCGTGGTTGGCTCATGGGAATCCAGAAAAACCACCAGAGGCAACCAATACTGATTCCAGCCAGCGAGTAGGCAAATCGTGCCAAAAGAATCGCTGCCTTTATCATGGGATAATGAATCTCGATTCCGGGATGAAGCTCTCGTACCGCAATGGTTGTCCCGTTTGGTGGTCGCAAGTCTTCTAGAGATATATTTGCGTTGGTCGTCACTGGATTATCTGCGTCTTCTGCCGACTGTTCTTGCTGTGACCCTGTCAGACCGTGACCCATTGGCAGGCCTAGAGCACGTGCGATGTTCAATGCAAGATGACGGGCCTCTGAGAATGAGCTTGGCTCGGCGATTTCTACGGCACCTTCCGGTTTCATCACCTTGACCGGAATTACTTGGTATCTTCCGCTGCCATCACCACGTTGTTCTGCAGGCCCAATATCAACCAAAGTCGCTTCACTCAACGAATGATGACTTCGGTTTGTCCAGATGGCCCACCCCACAATTTTCCGAATGGATCTAGAGGGGGCATCAAAGTAGATTCGGTAACGCACTAACAATCCTGCTAATCCGATAAGCACAAAAATACCAGGACCCCAGGCATCACCCGGAGTAGCGGGCCGAGATGGGCCATTATCTGATCCAACGGTTATGTTTCCAATTCCCCACAACGTCCCAATTACAGCGAGGATGCCCACTAAAAAAAACGTCAGAAAAAACAGTCGAATGAACCGTGGGAAGCTGGAAATCGTAATTTGATCGGCCGCCGAGCGCTTCTGGATCGAGTCAGAGATTTTTTTCACGGTGTGCTTCTACTTCCCGAGTGCCTACGCGTAAACTCGATAATCAATTTCCTGAAATACGGTGTCGCGCCATTCGATTTCACGAATGGAATCTTCAATCAATTTGCCGGAACTGACTTGGTCGAAGAGTCCGGTGAAGCGGTTAATGTGGTCACGCGTGCGTCGGATGGCGTAGGGGACCGTGGTGCCGGTGGTCATGATGAAGGCCCAGTCGCTGGATTGCGCGAGCAGCAGTTCGCGCGCCATTTGATTGAGTGCGCGTTTTTGCCAGCCTTCGGCGTGCGGATGACGGCGGGCGAGTGCGACCATGCGCTCTTCGGCGTGGTGGAGATGGCGGTAGATCCAGTCGTTTGCGGGGTTCAGCCAGACGCCGTTGTAGCCCGCGTCGCCCCAGCTAGAGGCTGATGGTGTCACCACCTGATTGATGGGAAAATCAGCTAGGTATTCCGCGCCACTAACCGGCATCAGCGCGTGACCACCGGCTTGTGCGGCGCGGAAAATGCTCTCAACGAATTGCGTGCCTTCATGCCACCAATGGCCGAAAAGCTCGGCGTCATAGGGCGAAACGATTAATGGCGGACGTCCAAGTAATTGGTTCAGGTGACGGCATTGATCGACTCGTCGGGCAACAAAGTCGGCGCCGTGATCGATAGCGCGGCCAAATGCGGGTGCTGGTAAGTACGGGGCTTTTTGATTGAGCTCCACTTTGCCCGTGACGGCATGGTATTTCAGGCCCAGATTTCTTCGCACGCCATCTGGGTGTAGGAATCCGCGCACGTAGTCGTAGTCGCCATCATAACCGAGATCGCGATAAAATTCACGATAGAGCGGATCGCCTGGGTAACCGCTTTCGGCTGACCAAACCGAACGCGAACTTTCCGGGTCACGGGCGTATGCCGCAACGCCAGCGCCGGTGTAAACCGGGGCATAGACGCCGTATCGCGGGCGTGGCGAACCGTAATAAATACCGTGGGTGTCGACGAAAAAATAGCGGATGCCGAATTCTTTGAGCAGATTTTCAACTCCAGGAGTGTAGCCGCATTCCGGCAGCCAAATACCTTTGGGATCGCAACCAAAATGTTTGCGGTAGTTCGCTACCGCCACCGCAATTTGCGCCCGCTGCGATTCACTGGTCAGCATCAACGGCAAAAAGCCATGCGTTGCGCCGCAGGTGATCGGTTCAAGCACGCCAGCATCGCGGAGTTCGCACACCCAACTTAACAGATTGCCGTGAAAACGATCAAACACTTGTAAGCAGTAGCGGAAATGGTCGCGATACATGCGCGCCGCATCAGCAAATGGACTATGCGCTTTGGCGTGTGCTTCTTGCTCGGCGAGTTCGAGCAAGCGCGACACGTGCAGGCGATAACGACTTTGCAGCAGGGGGTCGACCAACATTTCACATAATGGCGGTGACCACGTCATGGTGAGTCGCGCATGCACGCCATCGCGGAGCAAATGCTCAAGGCGCGTCAGAATGGGGATGTAGGTTTCGGTGATGGCCTCAAAAAGCCATTTTTCCTCTAAAAAATGCGGATCTTCTGGATGCCGAACAAAAGGCAGGTGCGCATGCAGGACAAGCAGGAGATAGCCTTCGGGCATGGGCATCACCGCGCTGTGTTGCGCTGGGCGCTCACACGTTCGCAAATCTGGTAGCGACTGACCATCAACTTTTCGCGAGCCGTGAGCTGCTGCTCAAACTATGACTCGACAGCGTGGCGCTTGAAAGCGACGTCACGCCGTGATTTTGCCAGCTCCAGGCGACCAGTCGTTGATCAGCCAAACGTGCAGCGCTGCCAGCGCCACTGGCACCTTGCAGATGGCCGGGAAGTCCTGCGAGCTCAAGCAATTCATGGAAGCCTTCGTCGACGCCCATCCATTGTTCGTCGACGCGTGACGAGATGGTGGGGGCTGGCGTATGTACGCGATTGGATCGCGCCAAGGTATGGAGTTTTCCGTGGCGATCACGTAGTGCGAGCTCGGCTTCGTAGTCCTGATCGGGCAGCACGGCGAGGTAATAATTCCCGCCACGTAAATCAACCTCGCGGAATTCCGTATTGCCGCCAACGTGAATGGCGAGCACCGGCGTGCTGGTATTTTGCGCTTGGCGACCGATGCGGGCGATGGTTTCCGGAAGCAGTTCCCAATAGGCGAAGACGTGGTGCGGATCTTGCACCATCAAGACGAGGCGATCCTGATTATAGTGTTCTGGGATCGGTAAGCCGGGATTCGGTCCGACGATCGGGGCGGGTGCCGGCGCCTTTGCAGGAGCTAAGAGTGATGAAGACGAACGCGCGGTGGGGGCACCAGGAGGCAGTGCGCTTTTGTTTTTGCTGGGGGTAGCGGTGAACGATCCGCGACGTTGGGTGCGGCTTTTGGTCGAGCTTGTCGCACTGGTTTTATTGGTCGCACGCGAGGCAGAGCGAGTTTCCGTAAATTTGCTGCGTACGGCCCGCACCGGAGCCACCAGGGCATCGACTAACTCAGATTTAAGGAGCAGTTTGGTGGCCTTCGCCAGCCCGCGTTCCAGCGCGATCAGGCGTAATTCTTTCACCGTCAGGTTTTCTAATTCACTGCGTTTCATAGTTAAACCCCGTCGGTGAAGAGTCGGATATGTTCTGTCAGCAGACGCTGACGTTTGGCATTGATATCGATGTGATCCAGCAACCAGAGAATCGCGTCCAACGAATGGCTCTGCGCAAGAGCCCAGTTAATGACGTCAAGATTTTCGCCGCCGCCAGCAAGGATCTCAGCCACGCCTTCGAGGATGACTCGTGGTACATGATAGTCTACCGTTTCACGAGTCAGCAGTCCGAAATTTTCATCGCCGAAGGCGCCCCAACAGCGCCAGCCGTAGAAATGTTCGATTAATCGCGCTCTGGTCCAGCCTTTCCAGCAACGATCCAGCCATTCTTGCACCGCTTGCTCGCCGACGGCGCTGCCACGTTGCTCGCATTCAATCCACTTATGACGATCAATAGCGAACAACGCGTGAGCCGTCAGTGAATGCACAATCACGCCATCGCTGCCGACCCGATCGGTCGGCAGCGGGCCTTCTGGTAATTCGGTGGCTTTGCGTGCGCGCATGCGTTTTGGTCGTCGATTTTAGCGTTTTTGCGGTTGGACGACTTGGTCCTTAGCAATGATGACAATGCCAGTTTCGGTGACTTTAAAGCGCTTTGCATCTTCGATGTGATCGAAACCAATCACGTCGTTCGATGGGATGGTGACATTTTTATCAACAATACAGCGGCGCAAACGCGCGCCGCGCCCGACATCGACGCCGTCGTTCAGCACGCACGCATGCACCTCGGAATAACTATTAATGCGGCAGCGTCGACCGATGATCGAATCGACCACGGTTGAACCAGAGACAATCGTGCCTTCGCAGACGATGGACTGGATCGCTTGGCCAACGCGGCCTTCACTGTTGTGAACAAATTTTGCCGGCGGAAACGTATTCGGCGCGCCACGGATCGGCCATTCTTGATTGTAGAGATCAAGCTGCGGCATCACGGCTCGTAGATCCATCGACGCTTCGTAAAAGGCCTCAAGGGTTCCGACATCGCGCCAATAACCGTCGTGCGAGCTATCGGTCGAGCCAGGGATGCGATTGGTGGCGAAATCCCAGGCATACAGCGCGTTGCCCGCCGCTAGTAATGCAGGCAGAACATTTTTGCCAAAGTCATGACTCGATTTTTCAAGGCCAGCATCTTTGCGCATGGCGTCGATCAAAATGCCGCTGGTGAAGATATAATTCCCCATCGAACAGAGCGCCATCGCTGGATTGCCCGGCATTGGCGTTGGCACTTTGGGTTTTTCTTGGAAGCCGGTGATGCGCCATTGGTCGTCGACTTGGAGGACGCCAAATTCAGAGGCCTCGGCAATCGGCACTGGAATGGCAGCAATGCTGATGTCAGCTTTTCGTTCGCTGTGAAAGTCGACCATTTGCTGAACGTTCATTTTGAAAATGTGATCCCCGCCGAACACCGCGACTAATTCGGGCTTATGCTCCAAAATCAAATTGAGGTTTTGAAAGATCGCGTCGGCAGTGCCCTTGTACCAATGCTCACCCGTCCGTTGCTGAGCGGGCACCGGCGTAATAAAGTGCCCAGGCAGAGCGGAGCCGAAATTCCACGTTTGATTAAGATGTTCTGTCAGGCTCTGACTTTTGAACTGGGTCAGCACATACGTGCCGAAAATTCCCGAGTTCACCAAATTCGACAAAACGAAATCGATAATGCGGTATTTGCCACCAAAAGGCACCGCTGGTTTTGAACGAGCTTCGGTCAGCGGTTCTAGGCGAGTGCCTTTGCCGCCAGCCATGACGAAAGCGAGAGTTTTGGTACGCATAGGATTCCTGTGGTCTCACCCGCAGCGGGTGTCGGTCACCTGTATCCTTATGGCTGGCTTCCATTCTGCCAAGCCTGAAGCGGTCGTACCTGGGGCGTCCTCGGTTTGGCGGATTTGCTATACCAATTCCAACCAACGCCGTCCTGAATGGTCTTGACGACAGATCACTTTGTTAGTTGTGGCGTTTGACCTCAGTTATCCTCGCTGTAGTCAATCCAACTGCTGGTGACTACCCGTGTGCCACCACAGCAATTCAGACAGAGTGGTAAGTAAAATGAGGACGAGAATCGCACGGTCGCTCGTCTCTGGTTGTCCAGCTTCGAGCAGGGCGCGGTCGCTTCAGCGTCCGGAAACGTGAACGACGAAAAGACATCAGTCGCTTTAAGCAATACCGTTATCGTCGCTCTTGTGCTCGCTCTTGCGCTCGCTCTTACGTTTCTCGTACTCGTCGTACTTGCGATTTGAACCCTTGAACGCCTCGACCGGATATTTCAGCCGCGCCTTGGTGAGCTTGCGTGCGAATGCCGTGGTCAAATCAACGCCACTGCGATCTGCCAAACGAATGAGCAACGTCAACACGTCCGCCAACTCATCGGCCCAGTGTTCCTCTTTGCCGAGCGGAATTGCCGGATCGTTGTCGCCTTGCCAACGCACGATCTCAGCAACTTCACCGACTTCACTGACCAGGGCCAGCAAGAGATTCCTGGGCGAATGGAATTGGTTCCAATCACGCTCTTCAGCGAACTGAGCCACGTCACGGCGGAGGTCTTCGAAATCGCGGGAGGTAAAGTGCATGTTGGTGCTCGGATTAGTCGTAAGGCGTGGCCGAAAAACCGCGCTGCGTTTTGTCCGCTGGCGATTTATGTCTAAGCCGCTCTAGCTAGGTGCTAGATTAAACTTTGGCCCGTAGCACTCGCATAGCACACTGCGTAACGCCATCGACATAGCGCGACAGCGGGCCGGGCACGCGTTCGTACAGCACAAAGATCGCTGTTTCTAAGAAAATACCGATCACGGCCGCAGCCATGAGGAACTCTTCGCCCTTCGCCAGCTTTGCGATCTCACCTTTGGCTGCTGCATCACGGACCAGATCGGTGACCACGTCTTGCGGCATGCGCATATCTGGTGGAATGGTTCTCGCTAATTCGTGCTGCACTAACAAGACGAAGCGGAACACTTTCGGCTGTTCGTCGTAGAGTTTGTACGCCGCGCGACACGCGGCTTTCACTTTTGCTTCAATGGTCAGTTCACTGGCGATCGCGGCTTCGAGCAGTCCGCGTACTTCGGTCATGTGTTCTTGGAATAACGCCGCCACGAGCGCATCTTTATTCGCCCAGTGGCGGTAGAGTGCGGCTTCGCTGCATCCAGCATGTTTAGCGATCTCGCGGATACCGGTGCCGTGCACACTGTGCTCGACGAATAATTCGAGTGCCGCTTGTTTGAGTGGTTCACGTGCTTTAGGTGGGCGGGCCATGGCGCGGGAGTATGGGTCGGGTCGCCCTAGTACAAGACGGCACAAGACGCTCGACCGAAAATCTGATGTCCCCCCGCAATAGTGGAGTCTTGGTTAACGATCTTGAAACGGTGTGTCGATTTTCACGGTGATTTGGTGAGCATGCCTGTGTGCCGATCG
>JAYVSL010000207.1:0-7578 GCA_043775355.1 Planctomycetota bacterium | reverse complement strand
TGTGATCGGTCCACAACCGCGCCAGATTTCCACGCGCATCGTAAGCGTAGAACACCGTGCCGCGCGGCGTTTCCTGATCCTGCAAGCGACCACGGCCGTGATTCGCATCGCTCTCCGCATCTCCGTGAACACACCATGAGTCCCCATCGGGGACGGTAAGCGCGGCAGCGCGAGCAGGGGGTGAGTCAGTTCGTTGCGCAGCGACGTCGCCGAGGGGAATGGCGAGCGCGAGGAAGATGACGAATACGGAAACGAAAAGCGAACCGCGTTCGACCTGCGCGAAGCACGGTAAATTCAGCCATTTCATACTCAGCGCGCGCATGGGCGAACCTTAGAAGTATTACGAATGAGTCCAGAAGAAAGACATGACCACAGATTGCACATGGAGAACCGAAGGACCGGAGAGTCGCCGTGAGAATGAGGTGATGTCATCGCCGTATCGCGAAATGCTCGACCTTTTTCTTCCTCAGTTGTTCTTGTTCATTTTTCTTTTCCTCTTCGGTCCTCCGGTTCTCCATGTGAATTTTTCTCCGAAGCTTCGGTGCTCCCTGTTTTTTCTCGATTATAGCGTCTGTGACGAATCACTGCACGACCTGCTGAAATCCTTCCGCCGAGCGGCGTGAACGTCGTCACCACGATTTGTCCAGCGCCGTCCGTAATGGATCGGCGCAGAGGTTCCGTTTCGTGACCACAAAAATTTGACCGCCGCCACCGATTTCTGGGGTGGCAGACGGACATTTTGTTATCTCTTCGGGTTTAAGATTTCAAAGAACGGCTCGGGGAATCGTTGAGGATGGATTTTTAGGGTCGTCGCACCACACGCCTCGTTTCACGTCGACTTTTACCGTCGCACTATGTCCTTTGTTGGCTATCGATATCTCTTTGTTCGTAAATCACTTAGAGTTGCGCCGTATTTTTGAAGAATCTGATCCACCTCGTCAACACCAGATAGTTCCAACCTGTCATCGACGGAGTATGAGCTCTCATTATGAAAATCTTCCTCTGCGAATTTTTCTATGGTGATAACGGTCTTGCCGCCGTATGGGAAAACGCAGATCTCAGTCCTATGGTTTCCTTCTTTGATTGTGGCCAATGCTTGCATCCCCTTCTCAAGCGCCTGGGTCAAGTCTGACAGCGATACGATTTTCATTTTCTCCTCCTGATTATAATGGTCACTTTATCACCGCTTGGCAGCTTGATATTAATGTGCTTCCCCGCGCCGTGCGGATTTCCCTCACCATGTCCATATATCCTGCCGGTACTTGGGTCGACCAAATAATCTTTATGATATTTACCATTGGGGTCTACGCCCTTCCATTCTTCGAAGTCTGGGTGGCCTGGTCCTGATCCAGGCACCTTCTTAGCATTTGGCAATGCCTGATCGAGAATGGCATCTGCCTCTCCGATGCTGTCAGCGAACACGTCCCTGCCATTCAGTACGTCTTGAACCTTTTCCTTCATCTGCTTACTTTGAAGCCAGGGCGGCAACCTACTTGAGACCATTCCCACAACAGCCCCTACAGCCATCATAGCCACTGCTTTCAGAACATAGGATTGGGCCGCTGCCTGGATATCCTGCATCCCGTACCCGGCCGAAGCCATCAAGAAGAAGAGGTTGTTGGCTTCTGCTGCGATCCCGGCCGCGTCTCCGAGTGCTTTCACGCCTTGGTATATTCCAGTAACGCTCATGCTGACGTTCGATACCTGATTAATCATGTTTACAGTGCCCATTATATCCCCAATGGAGATCCCGAAATTTCCCATTGGATCGACAAAGGCTACTGGCCCCCCATTGCAGTACCCGTATTTATGAAGTGACTGCGGACGCTTCATGTCGCCCCACCACGCATCCATCGTCGGGAACCGCCCTTGTCTGGCCGCTGCGGAATGGGGATACCCCTGCGGGACGACAACAAAAAACCGCCATGTCGAGCCGAACTGGCCCTCCATGGCGGCGACGATGAGTGTATCGAACTCTGCTGCCTCGGGCGGCACTTGACTGCGATAAGCGACCATGAACGCCTGTATGATCGGCGCTGATGAATCTTCACTTATTGTCTGCCGATCATCAGCAAACGAAGCCATCGAGGTTATGCCCGCTTGAACCGGAGCCAGGAATCCACATAGCATCAAAACGATGCAGATAAACAATCTAGCGATTATCGCCATGCCGTCTCTCAGCCCATGACGGGCGGCCACTCGAATAGAATTTTGGATGGGTTTCCACGCACATGCACTTTGACCCCGCCAAAGGCTGCTAACTCGTTGAGTGAAAGATCGGTCAACGTTGAAACCGCATCGGGAGTCAGATCACCATGATAGTGTTCGATGTCGACTTTATCAAAGACGTCGATGGTTAGGCGCTTGGACATCCAGTTTGGGCCGTGGCGCAATCGTAGCCTCGCCATGCTCTCTGCGCTCGGTTGATAGATCCGCTTATCACCCTCTGACCATACTTCGATGATGATGGGCTTCCCCTCCATCCACGGCGGTACTGGACGCTTTTCATGCACCAATAGCGCACGGTCCCACAGTTCGACATAATCCCTTTCATGCTCGCGGCTCTTACGACGTCCAATGGTGCAACCAAACTCGACCAGAACTCGTCCCGCCGTGATCCGAAACGGAACATTCTGCGGTTCATTGAGCAGAAAATCGCCCGCCGTACGACGCGCAGTATCTAGTTCTTCGCGGCTTACACCATCGTCCGCGACAATGTCGAGGTAGGCCAACACCGGATTGTTCCCAGGCGCAACAGCGCATGCCGCAGCCTTCAAGATACCCGGATCGGACTCCAGCGTTTCAAGCATCTGCTCGGGATCGTCGATGATCGTTCCGTGCAAATACAAGGAAGTGTTGATGCCTTCCAACCCGCGATCGGTACGAACGCGATGACTCGTTAGGTACATGACGATCTCCGTACGCTCAGCGAATCGAGGACGATTTGATCTGACCAACGTTCCAAGCCCAGATTGACCACCTTGGTTGCATATCTGATCGCACGAGTCGGCCAGTGCGATTCCATGGAGAAACGCGGCCGCACATCGCTTGGCGAAGGCCAACCCCAACGGGCCGCAACAGCGCTCTCCGTTTCAACGTCAACGGCAAGGCGATTGGGAGCACGCGGGCCTTCTTCATCAAGCACCGTCTGTTCGGCTGGCGTCATCTCTTCCCAGGCTGCCGTCATGGCATTCACAATACGATCCTCGTCGGGACTGTAATGGCCTCCCGTCCTGGTACGCAGGATGATGAGCCGCTGTTCCCACTCACGATAGCGCTGCATGGCTGGACTCATGGTGCCGCCTGGAGCCGTATCGGCTTCCACTGCTGTTGCGTTGATGCGAGTAAGTCGTTGTAGAACACGAAAAGCATTCGCGTGCGCGGTTGGACCACGGCGTGCCAGGGCGAGGTCTTTCTGGCCTCCAACTCGGCGTGAAGGCCCGGCACTTCGACCTCGAACACCTGCAAAGCTGATTCGCCATAAGGGTACGGACGGATCGGTTTGGGCAGCTTTCTTAGGTTCTCTCTCGGACCATGGACTACCGACAATCCTGCGTCAATGGGATCAACCGAACCGCTTGGATCTGGATGCACATCATGCCCTGCCTCGGCACCAAGGCAGTTGCGCGTGGGTGCGATCAACGGGACTCCAGGGCGCACTTCGCGCATGGGTCTCATCACACTCCCGACGGTCAATGGCTCAGACATTGGTGGCGACCATAAGGGGCTGTCCTGGTAGTACCAGTCGCGTTGGCTGGGGTCCTTTTGGCGTCCCTTGTCAGTCCAAGGGTTATGTCACCCCAAACGCCCATCACGACCCCAGCCCCGTCTCGATCTCCGGCATGGCCTTCTCGTAGTCCTCGGCGAGGTGCCCCGGCACCAGCCGCAGGTAGATCTTGGTGGTGTTGAGGTTGGCATGCCCCAAGAACGCCTGGATGTAGCGGATGTCGGCTCCACCGCGCAACAGGTGGACGGCGATACTGTGGCGCAGGAGGTGCGGATGGAGGTGCCGCCCATCCGGCCCAGCCTGGGCATTGAGGCCGTCGAACAGGGCGTAGACGACGGAATCGCTGATGCGCCCACCGCGTTCAGACAGGAACAAAGCCCCAGAATCCGGCCCGCGCAACAGTGTCCGCCGCAGGACGAGGTAGGTCTGGAGCGCCACCCGGGCACTCTCTGGCAGCGGGACCAAACGGCTCTGGCCATGCTTGCTCTTGCGCACCAGCACGGTGCGCCGGCCCAGGTCGATGTCCGCGAGATCCAGCCGTCTGGCCTCGGACAGCCGCAGACCACAGCCGTAGATCACCTCCATGAGGCATACCCCGCGCAGATCGAAAACGTTGGCGCGAGGCAGGCCGTCGATGAGAGCGGCAACTTCGGCCTCGGACAGCGGCGGTTGGAGCAGAGGCGGCTCGCCATCGTCCGGCAGCGGCAATCCGGCGGCAGGATTCACCACGATGCGCCCCGATGCCTGCATCCATGCAAACCAGCGCCGGATCAAGCCGAGGGTGTCGAGGCGGCTCGACCGCGCCAGTTCCCGCTCCACCATGGCGTCGATGTAGGCCACGAGATCGTCCCGTGCCACGTCCGCGATGCGGCGACATCCCCGCCGGGTGAGGAAGGCGATCAGCGGCACCAGTTGGCTGCGATAGCCCTGGATGGTCTGGGGCATGACGCCGGTGGATTGGACGTGGGCCAGAAAGGCATCGAGCGCGCTCTTCATCAGGGCCTCGGGTGGGCGGTGCGCCAGATCTGCTGCATGTCTTCGACTGGGATCGGGGTGTAACGCGCGGTGGTGGCAAGGCTGCGGTGCAACATCAGTTCGTTGACCGAGCGGATCGGGCAGCCGTTGCCGAAGAGCAGCGTGGCGAAGCTGACCCGCAGCGAATGCCACGTGATGGTCTTGCCCGCCAGTTCGGTGAGGTCGGGATTGGCGGCGACGGTGGCACGCAGCAGGAGGCGCAGCGACGCGCCCAGGGTTGCGCTGCGCATCCGGCTCGCGTTACGTTCATTGTTGCCCACCAACAGCCAGGGCGGTTCCGTGGTTGCTGCCGCCACCAACAGCGGACGCGCTTCGCGGAGGTAATCGCGCACCACGGCGATGGCCCAGCCCGCCACCGGCAGGACGCGGCCTGCGGCCCCTTTCTCATGGGCGACGCGCAGTTCACAGCGGTCGAGATCGAGGTCGGTCACCCGCATGCCGGTGATGCCGCTGATGCGGCGGCCCGTGGCCAACGCCAGACAGACAGCGCTGAGCAGACGGAGCTGCCATGCCCGGCTGATGCTGCCCGGTTCAGCAGCCAGGACCGCCTGCGCCTGGGTCTGCACCAGCGCGATGGCCTCTTGGAGCGTGAGGTGCTGGTGCAGGACGACGCGGGAATGCACAACCCGGACGCGCAGCGCGCGGGCGGGATTGGCGACGATCATCCCCTCCGCCTCCATCCAGGCGTACCAGCCGCTGACATAGGTGATGCGCTGCGATACCGAGGTCCGGGCCAGGAGCGCGCCGCTAGGCGTGCGCGCCTGGGTGGTCAACCAGATGAGGTAGGCATCAGCCTGGGTCCGGGTCAGCACCATGGGCTCGATGCGCTGGTCATGACACCACGCGGCGAACTGCCGCAGGATGAGGTTTACCACATCAGCGGTGCCTTCCCGCCCCCGCAGGCGGTGATGCTCGATGTACGCCGTCATGTGCGGATGCAGCGGGGTGTGGATGTAGCGCGCGGTCGGCAGGTGGACCCCAGGGCGGAGCGTGCGCAGGTTCAGTGCCTTGGCGGCGGGGTCGTCGGGACGGTGGCCGGCAGCCACCAGCCAGCGGAACCACAGGCGGATGAAGCCCAACGTGTGCCGGGCGGTGTGGTAGGCGATGGGCTGCGCCAGCACCCAGGAACGGAAGCGACCGAGATCCTCACCGGTCAGCACAACCGGATCGAGGTGCTGCTCGGCGCACCACGTCACCAGCATCCCGAGCATCCCACCCCGGCCACGCAGGTACGACCGGCCCAGCGGGGCCAGGGCGTTGATGCAGGCGTCCATGAGCGGGTGGAGCGAAACGCTCTGGCGGCCACGGCCACGGCGCTTTACCGCTACGACGGATGGAACCGTTATGATCGTAGGGACACCTACGACGGGCTGGGAAGGTTGGGGATCACGGTCGTGCGGAATCATCGAAAGGTCGAAAGGTTGGGCCTAACCGGCGGCGGTGATCGGGGTTGAACCTTTTGTAGAGGCACAAAAGGTGTCGAAAGGTCGCAAGGTTGCTGTCCCAGCCATCGTATCCTGAGCCGATCCGACCGGCAGAAGCGTGATGGTGGGCGTGGCAACGCCCTGGGCGACGCGGGTGTAGCGCCGGGCACGGCCCTGACCGCCGCCGACGGCGGTGCAGTAGCCCATCTGCACCAGTTCCTCAGCCGCCGCGCGGTAGGTGTAAGCAGTCCAGTCGGGGATGAGGCCACCGAGATCGGCGAGTACGAAGGCTGGGATGCCGACGGCGAAGAGTCGTTGGAGGAGTTGCCTCCCGGCGGCGCTGAGACCATCAGGACGGACGCCCAGCAGGTGGCCAGCGACCGCGATGGCGTGGTGGACATCGGCCTCGCTGGCGATGATCGCGCCGCTGGCGTCCCGTTCGCGCTGGTACTGGTGCAACAGGGCCGCAGCGGCGATGAGATCAAGAAAGACCGCATGCTCATCGCGATGGCGGACGCTGGTCTGGGGGAAGACGATGCGATCCGTGAACGGGATCACCACCCGCCCCGGACGCAGCAGGCGCTGCATGGCATGGTGACGACGGATGATGGCCTGGACCTCGGCGGTCGTGGCGGCACCAACACGATGGCGCTGGCGCTGCTCGGCCAGCAGTCGTGCGGTCTGCTCTGAGCTGTCGTCCACCGTGATGGTGAGGAAGCCGTCGCGGCAACGTCGGTCGAGATCACCCGCCGCCGCAGCCAGCACCGCCACCGGGCCGCGCACATCGCCCAGCAATCCGACACTGGCCACACCCTCGGCGTGAGCCACCTGCTGCCAGCCGACTCCACCCCATTCTCGCAGGCAGCGCAGGGCGATGGCACCCTCCGGACGCAGGGTTTCCGCCCGGTCGATGAGCAGCAGCTTGTGCATGAGCGCATAGCGATCCGCACGGCGCAGCACCGACTCGGTAAGCCGATGAAAGACCACGCAGGACTCCGGCGGCATGAGCGCAGCGATGATGCCCAGGCTCTGCCACGGCGCGCCCCCGGCAGTGGCGCGGTAGACCGCCCACATTGGCGCGCACAGCAAGCGACTGGTCGCGGTCAGATACAGCAGGCGCTTGCTGGCCTCCTCCCCGAGCCAGCCCAGCGTGGTGAGATCGGCGGCGATGCGCTCCAGGAGGTCAGGGGTACGCAGGATGGCCTCGGCCTCGACCCGGTCGTGGTCGGTGACCGGAACCGTGGGCGGCAGATCGCGTTCCAGCTCCTGCGCGCGCAACTGTCTGACGACAACTAGGATTGCCGGTCAGCGACAATTAGGATTGCCGGTCGTGTCATTGCTGGGGGGATCCCGCCTGCGTAGCTGGGTTGGGGGTTCCGATGCCAGGAAGAC
>JAYVSL010000206.1:0-41686 GCA_043775355.1 Planctomycetota bacterium | reverse complement strand
AAGTAGCGGTGTAAAATCAGGCCACGTTCGGATCAGTCGCAGCGGAGTAAAATCAGGCCAGCCGGTTGTGATTTCTCTGAAAAAAACCTCGGCGTGAGGCGACTTTTCACGCTTCGTGAAAAGTCGCCTTGCGCGAGGATCGCGCGTAGCGCGAAATGGCTCCGCGACAGTCGTGGCGGTGCGTTTCGTGTTCGGTTCGCCCGTTTGGGTCGGCTCCTGCGGATTTCCCCGCAGGCCTACCAGGCGTTGCCCTGGGCTATCTTTGGCCGCCCCGTTGGGGCTCGTGACCAACCTACGCAGAAGCGATTTAAAGTGTCCGTGGACAGTGCCGGAAGAAAAAGAAACGGCGTTGGTGCGCGCAGGCCGATGTTTATGGTCCAACCCGTGCAGCAAGCATTCAACACCAACGGCGTCTTCTCGGTAACTAACCCATGATGAAACACCGTTACGCCTTTACGCTCATCGAATTGTTAGTGGTCATCGCCATCATCGCTGTGCTCGCTGGCCTGCTCATTCCGACGGTCGGCATGGTCAAGCAGATGATGAGCAATGTAAAATGCGGTAATCAATTGCAGCAGATTGGCGCTGCGATTGAAGTCTTTAAAAGCGAGAACAATGATGCTTTGCCGAGTCATCTGATTGGTGGAACCGGCACCACCACACAAAGTACGAATGATCTTGTTCACAGTGGCGGCCACTTAGCTGGGCTGGCGAAGATATTTGTTTGTCCACGCGACAGTCAGTTTGGAAAAGATCCTTCGATGGGGCGAAAAGCGTTCGGCGGTGACTTGAGTTATCTCTACGATTCTGGGCCAGTTGCTAGTGCTACGGTCGGCTCTAGTTATCTTTTTGAAGCCAATGGCTACCCGTTGCTGTCTAGTCAGTACAATTGGTTTTATACGTCGGCTGATATCGCTGAGTTTACGGAACCACCAACCTGGGCGATGGCAAAATACAATCAGCTGATGAAGGGAAACCCAGATTCCAGAGGACTGGTTTATAGCGGTAAGTTTCCAGCTGCTTTATTCCCAATCATCCGTTGTTTCTGGCACCAACAGTGGACCTCGGCAAACCGCAGGATCACCAAGAAAGTCAAAAATGTCTCATGGGAATTAAATGTATTTGATAGCATTCCTTATTGGGAACATGACGCGAACCCTGACATCAACATACCAAATTGAGTTCGGCCATGCGATGACGCGCTACTATTAAAGGACGCGACTGATCAGCAGCAGCCATAAAAGAACCCCACAGCAATTGCTGTGGGGTTCTTGATTCTCAACCCAGAGAAAATAACCGCCGTTACTTGCGGATCTCTTTCGACGGAATCCATTTCATCATCTTGCGCAGATCGCGGCCAACTTTTTCAAGTTGGGTGTTCGATTCGCTCTTGCGCATCTTGTTCATCCAAGGCTTGCCTTTGCCACATTCCTTGCGGAATTCTTTGGCGAACTTGCCGCTCTGGATGTCTTTGAGGATCTTCTTCATCGTCGCGCGAGTTTTCGGCGTGATGATTTTAGGTCCGGTGATGTAATCGCCGTATTCAGCGGTGTTGCTGATCGAGTAGCGCATGTAGCTGAGGCCGCCTTCGTACATCAGGTCGACGATCAGCTTCACTTCGTGCAAGCACTCAAAATAGGCCATTTCAGGTGGGTAACCAGCATCGGTCAGGGTCTCGAAGCCAGCTTGGATCAAGCCGCTCAAGCCACCGCACAATACCGCTTGTTCACCGAAGAGGTCGGTTTCGGTCTCGTCCTTGAACGTGGTTTCGATGATACCGGCGCGGGCGCCGCCGATGCCATTGCCGTAGGCCAACGCGCGCTTCAGCGCTTTGCCGGTGGCGTCTTGATGCACGGCCACCAACGATGGAACGCCGCCGCCTTTGAGGTATTCGCTGCGCACCGTGTGGCCTGGGCCTTTTGGTGCGATCATGGTGACGTCGACATTCTTCGGCGGCTTAACGAAGCCGAAGTGAATGTTGAAACCATGAGCGACCATCAACATCGCGCCAGCTTTGAGATTTGGCTCAATCTCAGCGGCGTAGGTCTCTGGCAAAAACTCGTCGGGCACGGTGCACATAACGACATCAGCGGCTTTGACCGCGTCAGCGATGGGCAACACATCGAAGCCGTGCTTCAACGCCAGCTTCGCGTTCGGACTGGTGCGGTTGTGATTGCCAACGATGACCTTGATGCCGCTATCGCGCAGGTTCTGCGCATGAGCGTGGCCCTGTGAGCCATAACCGACCACCGCAACGGTGCTCTTTTTAAGGGGGTCGATTTTCGCGGTCTTTTCGTAGTGGACCTTGATGGCCATGGAGGCTCCAGAGTAAAGAGGGTTCAATGAAGGGGCGGGACTATAGGAAGGGCGGGAAAAACGCAAAATGAACGTGGCGGTGGAGCGGGGGGTGCCACTCAAAAGGCAGGGTTGAACAAGAGGAACGGAGGAACGGAGGAAGACGGGGAGGATTTTCTTTGATAACCGACGACAACGGCCACCCGCTTCTTCTCGCCTCCGTTCCTCCGTTTCTCTTGTTCAATTCCGTTTCACGCCTGCGTAAGGGAGAAAAAACTGTCTCCGAGATGACGACAAGCCCATGCCTTCAAATGGCGCCTGTGCATTTCCCGGTAGTGTCGCTTTATTCCCTCATCCAGGCGATCACTTGGCAGCCATCCGTTGAGCGTAAAGCTGCTCAGCTTGCGCTAGGTCCGCTGGGGTGTTCACGCCGAGAACCGAAGCGACGTCGTCAGTGATGACTAATTCCACTGGGCGATTTTCGGCGACCAGCATCGCCACCACATCGGTCAGGTAATATTCGCCTTGGGCGTTGGTGGGCTTCACTTGCTTCAAGCAGCGGAACAGATGTGCGCGATCGAAGGCGTAAATACCGCTGTTTATCAGCGTAATCGCACGCTGCTCGAAAGTCGCGTCTTTATGTTCGACGATGCGCGTCAAACGGCCTTGCGCATCGGTGATCATGCGACCGTAGCCAGTGGGATCCGCCATGCGGGCGGCGACTCCGGTGCAGGCGGCTTTTCCTGCGCGGTGTTTTTCGATCAATTGATTGAGCAGCGCGGGCGGAGTCATCGGGCAATCGCCGCATAAGACGATCACCGTGTCGCCGCGTACGGCTGGCTCGGCGCACAAGACGGCGTGGCCCGTGCCCAGCTGTTTATCCTGCAAGACGAACTCTGCGCCGAGGGGTTTGATCACGGCTTCGACCGCTTCGCGTTGCCAACCGACGACGGCCACGCTTTGGCCAACGCCCAAACGTTTGCAGGTGTCAAGGACATGCGCCACCAACGGCTTGCCCGCCAAACTATGCAACACCTTGGCGATGTCTGAGCCCATGCGCGTACCTTTACCAGCGGCAAGAATCACGGCGGTGACTGACGGATGTGAAAACGGTGCTAACGTGGAAGAAGAAACGGAAGACAAATTAGCTGCGTTCATCGATGTGATCCTGACGGGTCGGGAAGGTAGGCGCCGCTTCGATTCCACAAGTCGAGCTCCACCGCACATGCACCACTTCGCGGGTTTTAGCCGTCAATTTCATTCGTTCAGCAATGGTAAAACCTGGCACCCACACCACTCCGTTGGCGTCTGCCACCACTGGCGCGCCTGGGCGCAAACGACTGGAAACACCGCGCGTTGAGAGAAATTTCACTACCGTCTGACGTCCCGGCGCACCCAGCGGAATAAATTGTTCACCGCTATGCGCTGGTCGCCAAACTAACGGCCACACGCACACCGATGCATCGAGGTAGGCCTGTGAACCATCTACTTTCACGTTGCTCGGCAGCGAAATAATGCGGCATTCCATCTGCTCAATCCCACGCGGATAAATCCCTGGGCCAATCATTTCGACCTGCGCTTCATCACGCTGCGGGTGCGCCAGTTCCCAAGCCAACGTGCGCGCACGTCGCAGCAGTAACCAACGTCCCAAATGCAGACGATGACCCGGCAATCCACGAGCCAACTGATCGATGCGCTCCAGTTGCGCGCGATCTAACGTCAGCCCCAGATGCAGCAGTAATTTCCGCCATACTTGACGACGACGATCGGCAGGCAGCAGTAAAATCGGCTGCAACAAAACATCGCCAGCGCCCAAGCTGCGCTGCCACACGTCACTGGCGACGATTTCCAACATCGCGGTTTCGACTTGGCTGCGATGAGCCAACTCAACTAACGCTTCTGCCATTCCAGGGACGCCGTGTTCCAATGCGGGCAATACCGAATGACGCAGATAATTGCGTTGAAAACCAATATCTTCGTTGGTGCTATCTTCCCGCCACGGAACGCCGTGATGTTCGCAATGCGCGCGCAAATCGCTGCGGCTAATTCCCAGCAATGGGCGAAAGAGTGCGATTTTACCGGATAAAATACGCCGTGGCGGAATGCCTGAACGCCCCATCGGTCCAGCGCCGCGCAGTAAATTCGCCAATACGGTTTCGGCCTGATCGTCACGATGATGCGCGGTTAAAACACCAACCGCACCATGCGCCTGCGCCACCGCTGCTAACCGCGCATAACGATGCCGACGTCCGGCGGCCTCCAGTGAATCGTGCCATTGGCGCGCCAACGCGGCGACATCGGTGTGCTCTGACACTAACGTTCCGGCAGCAAAACCTGATGCGATTAACTGCTGATGATGCGCGCGAATCGTCGAGAGGTCCAGCTCTGCGTCGGGACGTAATCCATGATTCAAATGCCACACCACTAGCGGCCACGATCGCACGCGCACCAACATATCCCACAGCGCCATGCTGTCAGCGCCGCCACTAACCGCGACCACCAACATCGCACCTTTTTCCGGAGCCTGTGGCAACCGTGCCATCGCCGCTGCGAAGCGCTCGGTCAGATCCGTCACCCGGAGCGCCCGTGCTGATCGCGCACCGTATGCGAGGTCAGCAAATCAACTAATCCGGGCAGCAGATCTTTTGCCGTGCCGCGCAGGCTGCACGCTAAAGCATGGGAAAAATGCGTCTCTTCGACGTTGACCTCAACCACCGGGTGCAGCGCCGATAGTTCACCTGGGATCGACGACACCGGTTGCACTAAACAAGAAGATCCCACCAACAAACAACCATCCGGATCAAAATCATGAATCTGTTCGAGCATGCCGGGCGGTAACGATTCGCCGTACCACACCGAGCCGGGCCTGGTCGCTGCGCCACAGCGCGGACACGGCACCAAGCTCAGCGAATTGTCCTCGCCATCACGCGCCCGCCAACCGCAGTTCGCTGAGCAAATGGTGTCGAACAGGGAACCATGCAGATGCACCACGGGGTGAACGCCAGCGCGCTCCAATAAATCATCTTCATTGGTGGTCGCGACCAACACCTGACCGCCGGGATAATGTTTTTGCAGCAACGCCAAACTGCGTTGCCCAGGATGCGGTTCCGCCAACGCCACGGCCATCCGACGTTCACGATACCAATCCCACACCAGTTCAGGATTGCGCTGAAAACCATCGAGCGACGCCAAGTCCTCGGCCTTGAAATCATTCCATACGCCGCCAGCACCGCGAAACGTCGCCACGCCCGCATCGGCTGACAATCCAGCGCCGGTCAACACCAACAGCCGACGGCAGCCCGCCAAAGCCTTGGCGGCGTCAGTAATGGTCGCCAGTTTGTCGCTGTCAGCGGTCACGGGACAGATTCTTACTGGTCAGCGGGGATTGGCGCAAGACAACGCGCCGCCATGCCCTCCATACCTCACAGCCCGATTTCCCCCACTCCCCCTCTGGGCTCCCCCTCCGACCATGATTTTTCCGAGGTTGAGCCATTTGTTGCCAAGGCCAAAGAACTCCGCCTGACCACCGTGGTCTTGGCGTGGAAAGAAGAATACGGCCAAGTATTGGACGCGCCTGGAGTGGTCTACGAACAGCTTGCGCAATTTTCATTGCTGGCCTACCACCGTCCCACCAGCGCGATTCTGCGTTGTCATCAGCACGGCAATACCGTGGTGCGCCAAGCCCTGGCCGAACGTCTGCGCGCACTTGGCTTCACCGTCGAAGAACGCACCCGCAACGAGATGAAATATCGCACGTGAGCATGCTTGGAACAAGTCAGGCAGCGTCGGACTTCACCCGGAATTGACACGCTTAGCACTGCGACAGGATCCGCGCTTCAATGGCGTTTCGTAGGCTCGCCGTTCGATAAATCCAACTCATCGCAAGGATCATCCGATGACTCATTCTTCGCTCTTCAATTTGTCTAACGATGTCGCCGTGGTCATCGGTGGCACTGGCGTACTGGGCGGTGCGCTGGCATTTGGTTTAGCACAAGCCGGAGCGTCGGTCGCGGTGTTGGGTCGCAATGGAGAGCGTGGTGAAGCGCGCGCGCATCTGATTCGTTCGGCAGGATATCAAGCGGTGTTTATCGCCTGCGATGCGCAGAATGCCGCGAGTTTGAAGACTGCGCACGCCGAAGTCGTCACCAAATTTGGCGCGCCCACCGTGTTGGTGAACGCTGCTGGTGGTAACGATCCGAAAGTCACCGTGGTTGGGGAGAAAAAATTTGAACAGATCCAACTGGCCGATTGGCAGGCCAATTACGATCTCAATCTGATCGGTGGCGCATTGCTGCCGTGCCAAGAATTTGGACCGGGCATGGTCGCACGCGGCAAAGGATCGATCATCAATGTCGCATCGGTCAGCGCACATATCCCGCTGTCACGCGTGGTTGCCTATTCCGCCGCCAAAGCCGCCGTGCTCAGCCTGACGCAATTTCTTGCCCGCGAATGGGCAACCAGCGGCGTACGCGTGAATTCACTGACGCCCGGCTTTTTTCCGGCAGAGCAAAACCGCAAACTGTTGTTCAATGAAGACGGTTCTCCCACTGCCCGCGCCAAACAAATTCTTGGCCACACGCCGATGGGACGCTTCGGCAAAGACGAAGAATTAATCGGCGCTGCCGTTTTTCTTGCCAGCAGTCTCGCCAGCGGTTTCGTCACCGGCAGCGACATTCGTGTCGACGGCGGATTCTTGGCCCAGACGATTTGAACGACGGGCGGTTCGCTCAAAAATGAGCGAACCCAGTCAAAATCATTGTTCGCGAACTCACGAACAAAGTCGATCACCGCTGAACACGCGCTGATCCGCCGCCCGCAACTGCCATCACTTGTTCCAGCGTCACCATGGTGGTGTCGCCTGGGGTAGTGGTCAGCAGTGCGCCGTGCGCCCAGCCCTGACGCAGTGATTGCTCCGGAGTTTGTCCGGTCAAGAAACCATTGAACAAACCAGCGGCGAAACCGTCGCCACCGCCGATGCGACAAACGACATCGAGTTCGCACGTTGGACTGACATAGGTTTTGCCATCAAGCCACACCACCGCGCCCCAGCTGTGGCGATTGACCGAATGCACTTCACGCAAGGTCGTGGCGACCATGCGAATATTGGGGAATGATTTGGTGACCTCACCCATCATGCCGAAAAACGCCGTCGGATCGAGTTTAGACTTGTGGCTCTCAACGTCTGGACCCTTCAGGCCAAGGCCGAGTTGCAGATCTTCTTCATTACCAACCAACACATCGGTATGACGAACGATTTCACGCAGCACTTCTTGGGCCCGGGCCGTGCCGCCCAAACGTTTCCACAATTTGGCGCGGAAATTGAGATCGAATGACGTGATGGCTCCGGCAGCCTTGGCCGCCTTCATCGCTTCGATGATGAGTGCTGGCGTGGTTTCCGACAGCGCAGCAAAGATGCCACCCGAATGGAACCAGCGAACGCCGTTGGCGAACATCGCTTTCCAATCGAAATCGCCGGGCTTGAGCAACGCCGCCGCTTCATTGGCGCGATTGTAAAATACCACCGGCGCACGTACGCCATGACCACGATCGCTGTAAACCGTTGCCATGTTCGGACCGGTAACGCCGTCGTGTTCGAACATTTTGTAAAACGGTTTGACGCCCATCGCACGGACGCTGCTGGCGATCAATTCACCCAGTGGGTAATTGACCAACGCAGTCGCGACGCCGGTTTGCAAACCAAAGCAGTCAGACAAATTTGCTGAGACATTGAATTCACCACCGCTGACCCAGACCTCAAAGCTGCGCGCTTTACGAAACGGAATCGCGCCTGGATCTAGGCGATTTACCAAGGCACCAAGCGAAAGAAAATCGAGGCCGTTGGCAGTACGTGCGGGGATGGTCAAAGACGTGATGGGCGACATAGTAATGCTCCGTTAATTGGGGACGCGAGGTGTAATGCTCCCAGCTGTTCTGGCTATACCGAATCGCCGCCGCGCTCGCTAACGACTGCAATAAAACCAGTGCATTGAATGGACACGACAACATTCGGATCGCTCAGGTTCATTCCTGCACTTTGGTGGCTCATTGCGACTCTATGCAACGATCTGACTTCAACCCGCACATGACCACGAAGCAAAATGCACCCATCACTTGCCAGCACTCTCCGTCAACCAAGCTGTGGCCCTGCGCAAAAAAAGGAATTCAGATGACTACCTATTTCGCCAACGGTTCACCTACCACAGTCCTTACTGACGACGATCTGCGCGCAGCGTTAACCGAGGTCTATAAACGTTTAGGCCAGAAGCAGCGAGTGCTGGTCGTTCCACCGGATTTTACGCGCTTCAACAGCCGCGCGGGAATTCTCACGCAATATACCTATCAACATTACCGCGAGGCGTTGGTCGACGTATTGCCCGCGCTGGGCACACACGTGCCAATGCCCGCTTGGCAAATTGAAAAAATGTACACCGGCGTGCCGCGCGCACTGTTCCGCGATCACGACTGGCGCAATGAGGTGCTGACCGTCGGCACGCTGCCAAGCGAGTTCGTCAAAACGGCTACGCAGGGCATCTACGACAAACCGTGGCCGGCTCAGCTCAATAAATTGATCTGGGAAGGCGGCCATGATTTGATTGTGTCGATCGGCCAAGTGGTGCCGCACGAAGTCGTCGGCATGGCCAATCATACCAAAAATCTTTTCGTCGGCTGCGGCGGCAAAGCCGGCATCGACGAGAGCCATTTCATCGGTGCTTGCTACGGCATGGAAAAAATGATGGGCCGCGCCGATACTCCGGTGCGCCGACTGCTCAACGAAGCATTGACGCGTTTCTGCGGTCATTTACCGATTATTTTCGTCTTGACGGTGGTTGGTCCAGCCCAGCCCGGCGAAACGGCGGACAAGCACGGCTTAGTCACGCGCGGGTTATACATCGGCAGTGGCACGGAATGTTTTGAACTGGCTGCGAAACTCTCCGTCGCGGTGAATTTCAAATTGCTCGACGAGCAAATGCACAAAGTCGTGGTCTATCTTGACCCCGAAGAATTTCATACCACGTGGCTAGGTAATAAATCTGTTTACCGCACGCGCATGGCGATCGCCGATCGCGGTGAACTGGTCGTCCTGGCACCAGGCCTCAAAGGCTTTGGTGAAGATCCCGGCATCGATCACCTGATCCGCAAATATGGCTACCGCACCACTCCAGAAATCATGGCCGCCGTACGCGACCACGCTGACCTGGGCGAAAATCTCTCCGCCGCCGCGCATTTAGTTCATGGCTCCAGCGAAGGCCGCTTCACCGTCACCTATTGCCCTGGGAATCTCACTCGACAAGAAATTGAAAGCGTCGGTTACGCCTACGCCGATCTCGCGACCATGACCCAACGGTATGATCCGAAAAAACTCAATGACGGCTGGAACGATCTGGTCCACGCCGACGGCACCCGCGAACGGATTTTCTATATCAGTAATCCCGCACTAGGACTGTGGGCGTGGCGCGGGAGGGTGTGAATTTTCGGCTCATCTTTCTCTCTATGGTAGGAGCCTTCTTATCTATGAAGGCAGGAAACGTGACTGAACAAGAGAAACGGAGGAACGGAGGGAGAAGAAGTCAGCAGCAGATTTCGGAGCCAATCAAAGAATCGTTCCATGTATTCCTCCGTTTCTCCGTTCCTCTTGTTTAATGCTGTTTTTTCGAGTGTCTCTGACCGACTAAATCAGCCAATGAAAACGGCCAGCGATTCGACCATTGCCCTCCAAGCAAGGGCGCTAACGTTCCCCACCTATGGGTACACTTACCGTTCGTAAATTCGGCATCTCACTCGACCCGAAAGAGCTGGTCGACTTTGGCGAGAAAATTGAGTTCTTCCAAGTCGCCTTCGCCGAATTGGGCTTCGATTCCGCTGGCACCTACACGTTCCGCTACAGCGACGACGAGTGCATGATGAAGGCCGAACTCCAGCGCTCCAAAGATGGCTATTATTTGTGGATCTACGTCCAAGCGGTCGACGAACACGATTGGCGCGTCAAAGAAATCGCCGACTCATTTGGCGGCTTCGTGGTTGATGGTTCAAAAAAACCGACGTGATCGTCCGATCGTTTCAGCCAGCGCCGAACTGGTGCAGGCTGCGTAAATCGCCGCCGTGGAAAACGCGAATGTCAGCAATGGCGTGGCGGATCATCGTCAGGCGTTCCATGCCGAGGCCGAAGGCAAAACCCTGCCACTGCGTCGGATCAATGCCACCTGCCGAAAGAACTTTCGGATGAATCATGCCGCAGCCGAGCAGTTCAACCCAACGACTAAAACGATTGGTTGATTCCACACTGGTCAGACGCACGTCGACTTCAAATCCAGGTTCAACGAACGGGAAGAAACTTGGACGCAAACGAACGTCGACGTCGTCGCGTTTCAGCACGGCGGTCAACATCGTGCGAATGGTTCCAATCAAGTGTGCTACCGTGATGTCTTTGTCGACCACGAAACCTTCGACTTGCGTGAAGGTATTGTCATGAGTCGCATCGACGGCTTCATAACGAAAAACTTTACCGACCACCACGCGGCGAAACGGTGGTTTCAGCAATCCTTTGCCGACCTGTTCATAGGTCCGACTCTGCACGGAACTGGTGTGCGTGCGCAGTAAATCGCCGGTGCTGAGCCAGAAGGTATCCTGCGCATCGCGCGCTGGGTGATCAGCGGGAATATTCAGGCGACCAAAATTGTACTCGTCCTGCTCAATGTGTGGACCATCAATAATTTCGTAACCCATGCTGGTAAAGACTTGCTCGACCTCCGCCGCCACTTGGCTGATAGGATGTAAACTTCCGATATGACGCTCTTTTTCTGGCAAAGTCACATCGATTGCCGCTTCGTCTTCACGACTGGCCACGCGAGCCTGTGCCGCCGTGAGCGCATCTTTCAACGCGGTTTTTACCTGATTCAAAATCGGTCCGAGCGTACGCTTCTCTGTGCCTGGTGCGGCAGCAAAGCCCTCTTCCAAGGCCTTCAAAAAACCGCTGCGTCCCATCACGGCGACGCGCACCACTTCGACGGCGGCAGCGTCAACGGCAGCGGCAAAACTGGCGGTGGCCTTTTCTTTCAGTGCCAACAACTGGTCGCTCAAATTATCGCTCAAACCCATAGCGGTCTCCCAAAGGTCGGCGAACCGTAGGGAACACCAAGAAGCACGCAACCCGCGCGGGTTGCGCCCAGGCGCATCAATCCTAGCGTACCCGCCCCCTGGCAAAACGGCGCCAGCCCTGAGGCCAATGCTGACCATTCCGCCCGCCATTATCACCGCCATGCAAGACCATGCTCTGGCCTGTTATCCTGGAGAATGTTGTGGCTTGTTATTCGCCAAAGCCGGAACCGATATCGCGATTCGCTGCGTCGCCTTGGACAATCTTGCCGACAAATTGCACGCGATGGACCCGGTCGAATATCCGCGCACCAGCCGTGATTGGTTCGCGCCCAACGAAGCCAAACTGGCGCGCCACGTCCGTGAAGCTGAAGCCCAGGGTGAACGTTGGCTCGGACTCTTCCATAGTCACATCGACTGCGGCGCTTACTTCAGCGACGAAGATAAACGTTACGCAGCTCCTGAGGGGCAAGCGGTGTACCCAGAATTATTTCAAACCGTCATCGAGACGCGCGCCCATGGCGTGGTCGAGGCGCGCACCTTTCGTTGGGACGGAAAAGACTACGCGCAGCTAGCCGCTCATCCCGAATTCGCACGTCAGAGGAAATAAAAATCATGGCACGCTCGATTGAAACTGAGGCCGTTCACGGCGGCGAACGCCGCGACAAAGCCCATGATTCCTTGGTCACGCCACTCATTCTGGCGACGGCGTATCCATTTGAAAATACCGATGAACTCCATCGCTATTTTCGCGGTGAACATATTCGCGGTGAAGAATACGGTCGTTACGGCAATCCAACTCAGCAAGTCGCCGAAGCCAAATTAGCCGCGCTCGAAGGCCCGCTTCCCAATGGTGGTGAAACCGATGCGTTGCTGACTTCAACCGGCATGTCGGCCATCGTCACCACGCTGTTGGCGATGGTGAAACCCGGCACGCACTTGGTCATCACCGCAGATAGCTACCGAAAAACTAGGGTCTTTGTCCGCGAATTCCTCGCGAAATTCGGCATCGAACATACCTCATGCGAGCCATCGGTCGAAGGCATCGCCGCCGCGATTAAACCCAATACCAAACTCATTATCACCGAAAGTCCGACCAATCCGTATTTGAATTGCATCGACCTGGAAGCGCTGGTCAAACTCGCCAAAGAAAAACGCGTCAAAACCATGATCGATGCGACGCTGGCGACCCCCTATAATCTTCAGCCGCTCAGTCACGGCGTTGATTTGGTCATTCACAGCGCGACTAAATACCTTGGCGGCCACAATGATCTGATGGCTGGCGTCGTGGTTGGTGCCAAGCCGCTGATTGATGCTATTCGCGATCATCAAGGGATGTTCGGCGCGCTCGCCGCACCGTTCACTGCGTACATGCTGATCCGTGGACTCAAAACATTTGCCGTGCGCATGCGCTACCAAAATGAAAGCGGCCAGCGCGTTGCCGAATTTTTGGAAAAACATCCGAAGGTCGAACGCGTTTGGTACCCAGGTCTGCCCAGCCATCCCGCGCACGCCATCGCCAAACGTCAGATGAAGGGATTTAGTTCGCTGATCAGCTTCACCATCACAGGTGGACTCATCGATGGCTCGAAAGTGGTCGACGCCTGCGAAATTCCGTACCTCGCACCAAGCCTTGGCGGCCCAGAATCGCTGATCGAACAACCCGCGTTAATGAGCTATTACGACAAGTCCCCAGAAGAACGCCTGGCTCTTGGTATTCGCGAAAATCTCATTCGCATGAGCGTCGGGCTGGAAGGCACCGACGATTTAATTGCCGATTTGGATCAGGCGCTGAATCGTATTTGAAATCGCAACCCTCGCCACACACATAATCGCCCACTACTTCGGCTGAGCTTGCACGATTATCGTGATCGTGATCTTCCTCATCATCGAGGAACTACTCATGAATATCATTGGTCTGCGTTTCGCATTGCTCCCATGTTTATCTGCGTGCCTTGCGACGGTGTCTTCACTGTCAACGTCACTCTTGGCGCTCGATCAGGTAGGCGAGCCGCCCAAATACCTGACAGAAAAATTTCGCGCCGATTGGCGGATGAAACCACTGAAGGGTGTTCTCGACGAACTGGGTCACTTCCTTGAAAAACCATTAGTACGTTCTGCCAGCATCAACGCGCTTGGCGAAGACCGTTTGGTCGCGCTGGTTGCTGATAAAAAGATCACCCTACGCGAAACACTTGAACTTCTGGAAAGTAGCCAAGACCTCCATTTCACCGCTGAAACCTTA
The DNA here is from genome assembly GCA_043775355.1 of Planctomycetota bacterium. GTDB lineage: Bacteria > Planctomycetota > UBA11346 > UBA11346 > UBA11346 > BOG-1363. The sequence continues at coordinate 28,053 of JAYVSL010000206.1, read as the reverse complement.
CGTTTACGCGTGGAAACCTGGGAAGATTTTCGCGATCGAAAAAGACACCCAGTAAACCTCAGTCTGCGGGATTACGCGGTCTTTAGCCGCGTGCCAGATTTTCCTGCGCCGAGTTTTGGCTACGTCGGTCGTGACTCGAGCGGCGGCGGTGGAGGTGGAGCTTTCTCGCTCTTCAAAATGGACGCCGCAGATTCCCACGCCAGTGGCCGCGACCCTGATGGCAGCGAGGTGGTAAATTGGCTACAGAAAATTTCGTCAAATGGCGGACTCGAACTTCGTGGTCACGGCAATGTCTTTATCTTGGCAACTGACGAAGAGGAAGCGGCCATGCGCAAAGCTCTGCTTGATGTGCATGCACGAATGACCCAAGGGTCTGGATGGCGAGTGACTTTCGGAACCCTACCTGCGAACGAAACGTTCACTTCCGGGATCGTACCAACAGCAGATGCCGCTCAGTTGGCTGCTCGTCTGCACAATCGCGACGCGGTCACTCTGCAGGCAATCAATGGTCAACGCGTCAATGCTGCCACCAGACGCCAACAAGCCCACCTGGACGACCTTGATGTTGTTAGCGCCAAATTTGATCCGGTTATCAGCGTACTGAATACCGGTCATAGCGCCGACCTACGTCCAACCATGGGTATGAACTTTACCTTGCTGTCGTTTCATCTCGCATGGGTCGACCCTCTGGAAACGGCAACGGTTGATGTGCTCCACCCTGGGTATGTGGATGCCGGATCGACTGCCTCAACGACAACTAACGAAAAAGAAAAAGATAAGGATGCCGTCAAAACGGTCAGCGTTACCCACGAGTCCGGAACCACGCACGGAGGTGAGCAAATAAAAATCAGCAAGCCAACGGTGTGGTCATGGCAACCGCGTGGAGAATGTTATCTCGCCAAAGGGAGCGCGCTTATTTTCGCCGCCGAGCATGCCGCCGGCCGCGCACTGATTATTGTTCAGGAAATCCCATGATCCGCCCTCTCCTCCTCTCTTTCTTGGTGGCGAGCGTGCTGAGCGCGGCTACGCAACCAGCCACCCTTGATCTGCGTGCAGATAAAGAGCCGCTTTTCACGCTGATTGAACGCATCGCCCGCCAATGTGATGCAGGTCTGCTTATCCATCATTCTCTGCAAGAACGCATGGATGCTGAAGTGACCGTGGTGGCAAAAGATGCCAAGTGGGCCGATGCGATGGCGCTGCTCTCAAACGAATACCACATCGTCATCACCTTGAATGGCGATCGCCTTGAAATCGACGATGCTGACCGCGACTTTCGCAAACGCCTGGTAACGATCATCTACGATGTGCGTTCACTTACTGCTTCTATGGCCAATTTTCCTGGACCGGAACTTTCTATTTCCGAACCTGGTGGCACCGGATCCCGATTACTTCCGCCGGTTTCGTCTGAAAAGGTTCAACAAATCGATGAGTTCATCAGCTTAGTAAAGGCTCAAGTGGCATCACGCACATGGGAACGTCCAGGTGCCAGCCTTGAAGATTTTAATGGCCAAATCGTCGTCACCCAAATTCCCGAGATCCAAACGCAAGTCGCCGCGCTTATTGCACAGCTTGAACGCGCCACTGCCCGCCAAGTGGTATGCCGTTGTTACCGGCTTCCTCAGATGCCTGACTCAAGCGCAGTCCTTGATGCCAAGGCTTGGCAGGCGCTGAGCGCAAATTTGCCTGCTCCCGTTGCGGTCTTCGTCTCTTTAGATGAACAACGAAATCATCATTTTAGCGGCCAGCAGCGCGCTTACCTTGCAGACGCTGATGTGAACCAAGGGGTATTCGATCCCATTATGTCGATCATCAATAACGGCATCGCATTCGATATTGAACCTCATGTCACCATTAACGGAGTTCTCGCCACGGTGCGCTTAATTGCCACCAGCGCTCAACAGTGGAGCATCGCCAAAATCAATGACGCAAAAGGGCAAGCAATCATGCCCATCGAAACCCCAGAAGTCACTTCAGATAACTCACGCGACACCCGCATGATTCCATCGGGCGGAGCCTCGCTCTACCGTTTCGGCGATCACGCCTACGCCATTTCTTTTGAGGTACTCGACTACGCACAGATAAAAGCGACAGCAAAACCCTAGGAGACTGTCTGGAAAGGCAATTTTAACAGGAGGGCGCAGAGGCGCAGAGGCGCAGAGCAATCATGAGATCGTAGGTGATCGGAAAAATCCACGATTTCCTGTTAAATCTGAGCATTTTCCATCTCTGCGCCTCTGCGCTCTCTTGTTCAATTTTGTCTTTCCAGACAGCTTCTAAGGGTATTCAATCGGAGGCCATCGCTGCGATATCTTTGTTCAGCCGTGTTATAATCTCATCCACCGCGCTCATCTGCTTGCCCTTCACTGGCATGCCCAGATCGCCAAGGATGGCGCCCTGCTGTGCGTTACGAGCACCGACGATGCAACCAGCAAGACCTTCATTGCCGAGCAAGCAACCAATCGATAGTTGAGCCACGGTCATTTCGTCGGCTTCAGCAATGACCTTCAATTCGGCCACGGCTTCCAAATAGCGCGCCAAGCGTGGGCCGTGGAAATCAGCGCGCTCGCTGCGATGATCTCCAGCTGGGAACGTTTTATCGTGAGTCCAATGACCGAATAAAAGACCACGTTGAAGCGGTGAATACGCCAGAAAACCGACACGGTGTTCGGCGCACCACGGCAGCACGTCGGCCTCCGCTTCGGCCTTCACGATGCTGTACGCGTTCTGCACGCTGTGCAGCGGCAAACCGGTTGCGCGCCATTCATTGAGTTGGGCGAGAGAAAAATTGCTGACCCCGACGGCGCGAATCTTGCCCGCCTTGATCAATTCTGCGCAGGCAACTGCGGTTTCTAAAATGGGAACTGGCGTCGGCCAATGGAGCTGAAATAAGTCCAGGCGTTCGACGCCAAAAACTTTCAAATTATATTCACAATCGCGGATGACTTCAGCTGTCGTCGCCGAGCTGACGCGCTTACCATCAACCAAATGGTGGCCAAACTTAGTAAACAACAGTGGCCGCCGTTCGGCTGGTAATTGACGCACGGCCTGCGCAACGGCGGCGTCAGCTTTGCCCGAGCCATAGATTGGCGCCGTATCGATCCAATTAACGCCACCGTCGACTGCCGCATGAATCGCCGCAATCGTATCGGCGTCATCTTGTTGTCCCCACATCCAGCCACCGGCGGCGAAGGCGCCAAAACCGATCACGGAAATAGTCATGTCGGTGGTGCCAAGCGTACGTTTGATCATGGGGCGGGATAATGGTTCGCATATGCGCGGCCACAACCCAGCGGAATTTGCCGAGCTTCTTAAGCTTTTAGGCTCCTCGTCATCAAGTGAGAAACTTTTCGAAAGCCTCAAAAAACCAACCACTGGATTGAACAAGAGGAACGGAGGAACGGAGGAACGGAGGAATTCAAAGTGATGGAGAAATGGCGAAGAAGCAGCTGGTCATCTCGTGGCTGTCCTCCGTTCCTCCGTTTCTCCTGTTCAATTCTGCCTTCTATCGTCCTCACCCGCGTCGAGCTAGCGATACCTCAAAACAACGTCAATTGCTGGCCTTTGATCGCGTCAAAATCCACGTCCTTGGCATAGGGCGTATACGTTTTTTCCCACTTCTTGAGATACACATGATCCGCGAATTCTTTGAGATTCACGCAGTCAGCTTTGCAGTAGGTGGTCAAACGATGATACGCGGCTTGGTCTCCACCCTTCCACGCGCCCCACAATTGAATCGCTTCCAGGCCGCGCATTTCTTTGATGTCGGCTGCGCGAGTGATGCCAATCTGCTTTTCCATATCCTTCAATCCACCATTTAAACCAAGCGAACGCGCTGGCCACAGCAGATCAAGATGTGGTTGATCAAAACGAAAATGGGAATCGCGAAAATGTTTTTCAATGAAAGGGACGTCGAAATTCGCTCCGTTAAACGTCACGACTAAGTCATAGGCCTTGATCGCTTCACGAAACTTGTCGAGCACCTCGTCATTCCCCAACGGGCGCCCAGCAACAAAAACCTTCGCGCCAACACCGTCTGCCAAACCAATCACGGTGATCTGATCGTAGCCAGGCGTCAGACCGGTGGTTTCAATATCTACTAAAGCGATGCGCGTCAGGTCACTGTATCCCTGCCATAAACGCCATAATTCGCGCTCTGGCCAATTGGTTTTGAACCACGCGACATCTTTCCGTTCGGTTGCTCGTTGGGCTTCGGACACGGCCTCAACCAATTTATGCGCCCGCGATTGGCCCATCACTTCAGCAACATCGCCAACATGTTTACGCACCAGTTCCCAGGTATTTAAACCCTTACTCCACAAGACGCGCTCGATTTCTTCGTTCATCACTTTGGCGAAAATAAAGCTGCGATGCAACATGGGCGCTCCGTGTGGGCATGGTGCGACAGCCACCTGGGCGACAAGAGGCGAACCCGAGTACGCATGACTCATTGAACGACTCGCTTATGTGCGGAGCGCCTGACTTTTCCCCTTTGCTCCATGCTGTTCCCGCGAAAGCATCCGCGCCAGGAGTACACCTCATGGCCAAATTCCCGGCGTTCTCACTACCCGGATCTGACGGAAAAACGTGGAGCCTGAAGGACCTCAAAGGTAAAGCGCTTGTGCTCTACTTTTATCCCAAAGATGCGACGCCCGGCTGCACGGTCGAAGCCTGCGACTTTCGAGATCACCAGGCCGACTTCACCAAGGTCACCATTCCCGTATTCGGCGTCAGTCCTGATCCACTGACCAGTCACGCCAAGTTCATCGCCAAGCAGAACTTAAACTTTGTTTTGCTGGCAGACGAAAGCCACGAACTCGCGGAAAAAATCGGCGTTTGGAAAGAAAAAAGTATGTATGGCAAATCCTTTATGGGCATCGAACGCTCGACGTTTTTGATCGGTGCCGATGGCACGATCGTGCAGGAATGGCGCAAGGTCAAAGTCGCAGGCCATGTCGACGACGTGCTGAATGCCGCAAAAAATCACAGCAAAACCGCAAAAGCCTGAGAAACTGTTTGGAAACTGGAGAATGACATGGAGGACCGAAGAACCTGAGAAGCGAAAAGCTAAGCATCCACCTGGATTCTATGATTGAGAATCCGTTCGTTCTCCGGTCCTCCGGTCCTCCATGTCAGATTTCGCCTTTTCCAGGCAGCCTCTGAGAACGGGGTGCATTACGCCGAAGCAAAGTTGGAGTAACCAACGCTTCCCTGCGCTGGTGCCCATCACCAGGATGCAGCCAACCCTTGGGAGATTTGCTATGCGCCTGTCATCGCTCGCACCACTCGCCGTCAGTTTATTCATCGTGAGTAGTTCTCTTTCGGCGGCAGATGAAACGTACCGCATTGCGCGTTGGGGACATTCTTTGCTGGTGACCGCGCCCGGTGGAACGGAAATGAGCCGCGCAGAATCAGCATCATTAAACCAACGCATCACTCTCGATTTTCGTGATGCCCCCCTCACTGAAGTCGTCGATTTCCTTCGCGATGCATCCAAGATGAACATCATCGTCGCGCCAGCCGTCATGCTCAATGCACCAAATATCACGCTCAAAAGCAGCAACATGACACTCGGCAATGTCCTGCATTGGGTGACTGAGCTGAGCAACACGCACTTTAGTTTCCTGAATGGTGCGCTGTACATTTCCGCTCAACCTATCGTCGAGGCCAGCGTGACGAAGATATACGACATCAGCGATATGACGCTGCCGATTCGCGATTTTCCAGGTCCGGAAATGTCACTCAATGGCGGCGGTCAAAACGGCAGCAACGGTGGCGCCATATTCAAACCCGTTGGCGACAACGACAACGCACCAACCACCGAAGAGATTGAAGACATCATCAAGAAAGTCATCGCGCCCGGTAAATGGAACGACTGAGAGTCGCTCTCAGTCGTTCTCAGACTTATCGACCGTCTGAGCTTCTCACGGTTTTGGTGGAGCTGGCGGGGCTGCAACTTCACGGCGAATGGATTTAATCACTACGGGTTCCTTCGGGCGATCGCCTTCGGCAACCGCGACATTTCCAATCGCGTCGACGACTTCCATACCAGTGATCACTTTACCAAATACCGTATGTTTTCCGGCCAAATGTGGCGTGTCGCCTAAATTAATAAAAAACTGTGAGCCATTGGTACCAGGACCGCTGTTCGCCATCGCCAACACACCACGCAACGGCTTATGCGATGGTGGCAAGGTATTTTCATAGGCGTAGCCAAGTTTCTCAAAAAAATCCTGCAACGACAACGCCCGTACTTCTTTTAACACACCATCAAACACCTTCTGTTGCTGTTCCATGGTTGATTCCGCAGTAACGCCAAGTGCCTCCATACGCGGACGGATGACTACGCGCATAAGGTCTCTCTGCATATATCCGATGAGCGGATTCATGCCCTCACCGACCATTGCCATTTCACGCTCAAGTCCCAACGACTTTGCATTGATCTCATCTTTAAATTTATACCCAGGGCCACTGGTGCCTTGTCCGAGCGGGCAGCCGCCTTGAATCATGAATCCTTTAATCACGCGATGGAAAATCAGACCGTCGTAAAATGGTCGCTTCGTTTCCATATTGGTTTTGGGATCGGTGAATGCTTTCTCACCCTGAGCAAGACCTAAGAAATTTGCCACCGTCACTGGTGCCTCGTCATCAAAAAGCTCGGCAACCACTGGACCCATGCTGGTCGTAATCACCACACGAGTGTGCGCTGGGGGCGATTTGACCGCATCTTCTGCCATCACGACAGCTGAAATCGACAACACGAAAAGGATCAGGGCGAAGCGGACCATGTGAACGGCTCCATGACGGGTAAAGGTATAACTGCAACCTAATGGTCGTCGTACAATACACCAGTCGGTGATCACTGTACCGCGATGATCCTTTTTTGTGACACTCAGGTACGAAATCTCCGGACAGCAGAAAAATTTCGTGCCTGAGTGTCACGGGGGTGTGGGGGCGAAAGCCCCCGCAGAAACAAGCGGACAGCCCGGTCGAGACGATCATGAACCTTTGGTTCCGGCTCGGCCGGGCTGTGTACTCATGGCAGTAACGTTGACTCAATCACGTGAGTGAGATTATTGGATAAATGGGATCATCGTTTTTGTAACTCGATCTTTCCGTTTAAGCTCATCAAAATCCGACTCGCTAATACTCAAACGGCTGACGAACACCTGGCGGTAAGGTTAATACTTCCACGCCTTTTTCAGTGACCAAAATCGTGTGCTCAAATTGTGCTGAACGTTTGCGATCAATGGTCACGGCAGTCCATTTATCATCCCAGCTGATGTGACGCCAGTCACCCAGATTGATCATCGGTTCGACGGTGAATACCATGCCGGGTAACATCCGCGCGGTCAGACCAGGATCAAAATAATGCGGAACTTGCGGATCCATATGGAACTGTTCACCGATGCCGTGGCCGACGAAGGCGCGCACGACGCCATATCCATGATTTTCCGCATGATCCTGAATGGCGCGGCCAATGTCGCACACCCGTTCACCTGGTTTGATCGCAGCAATGCCATGCATCATGCAGGTGTGAGTGATGTCAATTAACTGTCTCGATTCATCATCGATAGTGCCGACGCCAACGGTTTCCGAGAGGTCACCATGCATGCCGTCGAGAAAAATCGTCACGTCAAGATTAACGATATCGCCATCTTGCAATGGACGTGAATCCGGAATGCCGTGACAGATCACTTCGTTGACCGATGTACACAGCGATTTGGGATAACCGTGATAATTCAAGGTCGACGGATAACCGCCAAGATCAATGTACGCCTGATGAGTGATGGCGTCGATTTCATCCGTAGTAATGCCTGGTCGCACAGCTTTTTTGGCGATTTCCAAAACTTTTCGCGCAGCAGTACAGGCAGCGCGCATGCGCGTGATCTGCTCTGGCGTTTTCACTACTTGACGAGAACGCGCACTGGCGGGTCTGCCGCTGACGGCATAGTCAGGGCGTGCAATATGCGCCGGCACGGTGCGTCTTGGCGAAACAATCCCTGGTCGCACCAGGGATCGGCCATCGCCAGCTAAATCGGTGGACTGCGGCTGGATCGTTTCTCCACGCAGTGACTTCAGCAGATCGCGGCTTTGATGGCAGCGTTTATATTTTTTACCGCTGCCACACCAGCAGGGCTCATTAGGGCCAGTCTTAGACACGTCACTCCTTCAGCGCGAAGCGTGACGCTAGCAACGGGATGAAAATGTGCATCTAGCGGGATCGCGGAGGATGGTCCGCTTTCGTCAGGTGGCCCACGCCGGTCGACATTACCTCTGCCGCCTTCCCCGTTGCCACCCTTCATTTACCATCACCATGCCCGCCCATGCGCACCACCGTTACTTCTAGCGAGGCCCCAGCGGCCATCGGTCCTTACTCGCAAGCGGTCAAGCACAACGGCTTGCTGTGGTGCTCCGGCTCACTCGGAATTGTCCCCGCCAGCGGAGAATTCATCGCCAACGACACGGCAGCGCAGGCTCAGCAGGCACTCCGAAATTTAGAAGCCCTTTGCGGTGAAGCTGGAACCAGCCTGGGCAAAGCTCTGCGTTTGACCGTCTACTTGGTCGATCTCGCTGATTTTCAAGCGGTGAATAAGATCTACGCCAGCTTTTTCGAAGCGCCCTATCCCGCACGTGTCACCGTCCAAGTGACGGCCCTGCCCAAAGGCGGCCGGATTGAAATCGACGCGGTCGTGGCGCTGTAGGCCGAATCGTAGTGCAGCCGTCGTCGCGCAGCCGTCGCTCATTCACTCACATTGCCCGGCGACAACCTCTCGCTCAGTTGTGCCTCTTTTTTTCACACCGTTCTTCAAAAACCGCTTGTTAAATGCTGAGAACCCACGTTTCAACGCTCTCTCTCACTATCAGTATCACGTGAACTTATCGATCTGTTTCTTGGAGCTTTCTATGACCACCGTTCGTCTGCCGCTGCTGATGCTCATCTTGGTGATGTCACTGATCGGCAGATTGATCGCAGATGAGGCCCTTCCGCTGATCCATCCATTGTTCAATGATCATATGGTCTTCCCAAGAGACGTCGAAGCGCCGGTGTGGGGTTGGAGCGAACCAGGTAAAGAAATCACCGTGACCATGGCTGGTAAAACGGCCAAAGCGGTGGTGGACGCCAGTGGACGTTGGCAAACCAAACTCGGTCCCATTGGTGCCGGTGGTCCTTATGAATTCATCGTCACTGGCCCCACCTCGCGTAAGCTGAGCGATGTTTTGGTCGGCGATGTATGGCTGTGCGGCGGCCAATCGAACATGGAATTTACACTAAACGGCACCAATCGCGCCAGCGAAGAAGTCGCGGCAGCCAACCATCCACACATCCGACTGTTTCATGTTCCCCAACGCATCAGCCCGACCCCACTGCCGATCATCGATGCAGAGTGGAATGTGTGCACGCCTCAAACGGCAGCAGGTTTTAGTGCGGTGGGTTATTTCTTTGGCCGCATGCTCCACCAAGAAACCACTATTCCCATCGGACTGATTAATAGCACTTGGGGTGGCACGCTTGCCGAAGCATGGACCAGCGCTGGTGCGTTGCGCACGATGGACGATTTCAAAGGCCCGGTCGATGAACTCGAACGTTTGGCGAAAACCGGACAAAGTGACTTCGAACAATTGATGGCTGTCTGGTGGAAAAAAAATGATCCTGGCAGTGCTAACGGCCTGGGTTTTGCCGAACCAACCGTTGATGTGAGTAGCTGGAAGACCATGAAATTACCTGATTATTGGGAAGCAACTGCGCTGCCAGACTTTGACGGTATCGTATGGTTTCGCCGCGAATTTGACCTCCCAGAAGATTGGGTCGGCAAAGATCTCAAACTTGACCTTGGACCCATCGACGATCGCGACACCACCTGGATCAACGGTTCGAAAGTCGGAGAAATGAGCGATTGGAATTTGGCACGAACCTACAAAATCCCCAACAAATTGCTCAAGGCCGGTCGCAACGTCATCACGGTGCGAGTACTCGATACCGGCGGTGGTGGTGGCTTTTATGGAACGGCTGAACAACTCGCCCTAAGCCGCGAAGGCGCGGCTCCCATTTCACTCGCTGGTGATTGGCGGTATCAGGCAACCAGAACACTCAGCGAAATGACTGAACCGCCGCAACGCTTTGATAATAACCCGAATGCCGTAACGGTTTTATCGAATGGTATGATCGCCTGCTTACAACCATTCGCCATCAAAGGCGCCATTTGGTACCAAGGCGAAGCAAACGTAGGTCGCTCAGAACAATATCGTCGCCTGCTGCCAACCATGATTCGTGACTGGAGAACTGGTTTTGGTAGCGGCGAATTTCCGTTTTACATTGTCCAGCTTGCGAACTTCATGGAGCCAACCAATGAGCCCGTGCAATCTGGCTGGGCCGAACTTCGCGAAGCACAACTGTTCACAGCCCAGACCGTGCCCAATAGCGGTATCGCGGTGACCATCGATATCGGTGATGCTGGGGACATTCATCCTCGAAATAAACAAGACGTCGGCAAACGCCTAGCACTTGAAGCCCTGGCCAAGACCTACGGCAAATCAGTGGTCCATCAGGGACCGCTGTACAAAAATATGAAAATCGAAGGCAATACCATCCGTCTTGAGTTCGATCATGTCGGTGGTGGTCTGGTACAACACGGTGACAAAATTGCTGGCTTCGCCATCGCCGCTGCTGACGGAAAATTCATCCACGCGGAAGCGCGCATTGATGGAGCAAGCATGGTCGTCAGTGGCCCAGGCATCGAACAGCCAACCATTGTACGCTATAATTGGGCGAACAATCCACCCGCAAGTTTGTTCAATAAAGAAGGCTTACCAGCCTCGCCATTCCGCACTGATGCGCCGAACACGCCGAACGCACCGAAATAGCGCAGCATGCATGACGGTGAAATAGCCTTCACCTTTTGCTGACCGTTTTCATTTTCCCGTCGCACCATCGATGAAAAAAAGCAACCTGCCACGATGTGGCAGGTTGCTTGCTTAACCAACATTCGTCTTGTCGACGAACGGCTTATTAATGTGGAAGGCCAGCTTTGGCGGCGGCATCAGCGGCAGCTTTTGCGGCGGCATCTTTCGCGGCAGTAGCAGCATCAGTGGCAGCCTTGGTCGCATCAGCGGCGGTTGGAGCAACTGGGGCTGGAGCTGGCGTGACTGCTGGCGTGACTGCTGGCGTTGGTTTGACTGGTTCAGCAGCTGGCTTAGCTGGCTCAGTTACTTTGACGTCGCCCTTTGGCGGCGTGGCAGGTGCAGTTTCGCCGCAAGCCGAGAGGCCGATGACGGCGACGAAAGCTGCAGAGAGGATGGTGAGTTTGTTCATGGAATGTTCCATTGGGTTAGCGTGGCCCTCTTTAGTGAGGGAGCGGGACGATAATCACGTGTCGGCTGGGCGCTAGACCACAATTTTACCCACAGCTAAGACCGACCATTTCCCTCGCCTCGCCCCTTTCCAAATCTACCTAACAAATTGACGAGAAAGCCTTTGCTTGAATTTTTATCACTCCGGATGCAAACCTCATTCAGCTATAGATCACTCATTCCAGATGCTGAAGAATCGCCATCGCCACCCCCAACACGACCACCAGCAGCATCCCACGCATCCACAGGATAGGAAAAAACGGGATTTTATCGGCAGGAAGCCGCCCGATTTTTACCAGCACGACATAACCCAGCAGCTGCAACAAACCAAACAGCAGCCCAAGAATAGGCGGCGCAAGGATCATCAAAAGGAAGCCGAGGCCGCCCATTATTTCTTATGTCCGATGTCTTTCACATGTCCGTTGTCCGATGTCCGATGTCCGATGTCTTTCACATGTCCATTGTCCGATGTCCGATGTCCGATGTCAAAAGACCGCCAGCCACCACATGCCACCCGCGTGAATGCGCGAGCGACATCGGACAACGGACATCGGACATCGGACATCAAAGCGACAGCGGACAGCGGACAGCGGATATTCACGCTTTCGCTACTCCCGCTGCCGGGCGCCACACGCCGCGATCGGGCAGCATTTCTTGGATGCTGCGCACGGCGTAATCCTGGCGCTTCACTTGGCGCAGCGATGAGACCAAGGCGGCTGCGCTGTTAAGCGTGGTAAAATACGGGGTGTTCGACACCGCGCAGGCTGAGCGAATCTTGCCTTCGTCGCTGCGGCCACCGCGATTGTTCGGTGTGTTGATCAAGAACGCCAGTTCGCGCAGATGACCAAGCACGGTGTCGCCGCCGTCTTTGACTTTATTCAACACGCGCACGGGAATGCCGTTGCGTTCCAGCACGGAAGCGGTGCCGCGCGTTGAGCACAGATCAAATCCCAGGTCGTGAATCTGCTGCGCCAGCGCAATGGCCAAGCGTTTGTCGTTATCGCGCACGCTAATGAACACCATGCCGCTGAGTTTGATCGGCTGATTAGCGCCCAGCTGAGCTTTGAAATACGCTTCGCCAAACGTCGGCGCGATGCCCATGACTTCGCCGGTCGATTTCATTTCGGGGCCAAGCACGGTGTCGACGCCTGGGAATTTGTTGAACGGCAACACCGATTCTTTGACACAGAAGTGCTCAGGATCCGGGCGCTCCACCACGCCCAATTGCTTGAGGGTAAATCCTGCCTGGACCAGCGCCGCGATTTTCGCCAACGGCAAACCAGTGGCTTTGCTGACGAAGGGCACCGTCCGCGACGCGCGCGGATTGACTTCGATCAAATAAACTTCTTCGTTGCGAATAGCAAACTGCACATTCATCAAACCACGGACGTTCAGATGTTTCGCCAACGCCGTGGTCATTTCTTTCATCTGTTTCAAGAAACGGTCGCTCAGCGAGTAACTAGGGATGACGCACGACGCGTCGCCCGAATGCACACCGGCTTCTTCGATATGTTCAAGAATTCCGCCGACGACCACCTGTTCACCGTCGCACACCGCATCGACATCGACTTCGATGGCGTTGTCGAGGTACTTGTCGAGCAAGATCGGCGCATTGGCTTTATGCGCTTGAGCGCTGGCTTCGATCGCGTTTTTGATCGACCGCGCCAGATCGGCGCGATTGTGTACGATCTCCATCGCACGTCCGCCCAGCACGAAGCTGGGACGTACCACCAACGGTAAACCAATGCGATTAGCCGCAGCGATGGCTTCATCGTACGTCCGAGCAATAGCGTTCTGTGGCTGCTTAAGATTGATCTTATCAAGGATGTCCTTGAACAATTCGCGATCGCCCGCGCGATCGATATTGGTCGGCGAAGTACCGATGATCGGCACGCCAGCTTTTTCTAAAGCCAAGGAGATATTCAACGGTGTTTGACCGCCGAATTGCACGATGACGCCATTGGGCTGCATCACGCGATTGATCTCTAACACGTCTTCGGTGGTGACCGGTTCAAAGAACAAATGATTCGAGGTATCGTAATCCGTCGACACCGTTTCTGGATTCGAGTTCACCATGATCACTTCGTAACCCGCTTCACGCAGAGCGAACGCCGCATGGCAACAGCAATAATCGAACTCAATGCCCTGGCCAATGCGATTCGGACCACCGCCCAAAATCATAATCTTGCGGGCGGTCGATTTCGGCGCTTCAGATTCCTGCTCATAGGTCGAATAATAATACGGCGTGAATGCGGCGAACTCAGCAGCGCAGGTATCAACCAGTTTATAGGCCGGATGCAGCCCTGCCTGCCAGCGTTTCGCACGAACCGCGTCTTCGCTTTGATTCCACAAAAAGCCTAATTGCTTGTCGCTAAAGCCATCGCGCTTCGCTTCCCACATGGTCGCGGTGTCAACTTTATCTAGCGAAGTTGCCTTCAACGCGGCTTCATGCGCGATGATGGTTTGCAAATGACGCAAGAACCATGGATCAATCGAGGTCGCGGCTTGGATTTCTTCCAACGTCGCACCAGCCTGAAAAGCCAGACGAATTTCGAACAAGCGCCCAGAAGTCGGACGCTTAATATGCTGCAAATATTCCGCTTTTTTTGCCGGATCGCCGTAGTCCGTTTCGTTTTTGGGGCCTAAACCACTGGCGCCAATTTCCATCCCGCGCAGAGCTTTTTGCAGCGATTCACGAAACGTCCGGCCAATCGCCATGACTTCGCCAACCGACTTCATTTGATAGCCAAGCGTGTCGTCAGCTTCGATGAATTTCTCAAAAGCAAAACGCGGCACTTTGGTCACCACGTAATCGATAGTCGGTTCGAAACACGCTGGCGTTTCACGCGTGATGTCGTTCTTCAATTCATCCAGGGTATATCCAATCGCCAGCTTGGCCGCGATCTTCGCAATCGGAAAGCCGGTGGCTTTTGATGCTAATGCCGATGAACGCGAAACGCGCGGATTCATCTCAATGACCACCATGCGGCCATCTTTCGGATCAGTCGCAAATTGAATATTGCTACCGCCCGTTTCGACACCGACCTCGCGAATGATCGCCAACGCCGCATCGCGCATGCGCTGATATTCGCGGTCGCTCAAGGTTTGGATCGGCGCGACGGTGATGCTGTCACCGGTATGAATGCCCATCGGATCAAGGTTCTCAATCGAACAAATGATGACGACGTTATCATTTTTATCGCGCATCACCTCCAGCTCGAATTCCTTCCAACCGTACAGCGATTCTTCAATCGAAAGCTCGCTGGTGCGGGACAACATCAGCCCGCGTTTGGCGATGGTTTCGAACTGTTCTGCGGTGGTGACCAATCCACCGCCAGAACCGCCCATGGTAAACGACGGACGAATCATCGCCGCCGTCGGACCGCCGGGTTCCCACAGATGCAGCTGCTTTGCCGCATTCTGTGCTTCTTCCCAGGTGGTTGCCTTGAACGCGCGTGCCATCCCCAGGCCGAGCTTCTTGATAATCGCCGCGAATTTCTCACGTGATTCCGCGCGCTGAATGACCTCATGGGTCGCGCCAATCATTTCGCAGTTGAATTCTTGGAAGGTGCCGTTTTCCCACAACGCCATAGCGGTGTTCAATGCCGTTTGTCCGCCAAGCGTTGGCAACACCGCGTCCGGACGTTCGCGCTCGATAATCTTGCGCACGCATTCTGGCGTGATCGGTTCGATATAGGTGACGTCGGCCATCTCTGGATCGGTCATGATGGTCGCCGGGTTGGAGTTCACCAACACGATGCGATAGCCTTCTTCGCGCAGCGCCTTGCACGCCTGAGTTCCAGAATAATCGAATTCACAGGCTTGGCCGATAACAATGGGCCCTGACCCAATGATGAGAATGCTTTTGAGGTCCGTGCGTTTCGGCATGTGAAGTCCCTTTGGTTTCCGCGACTTAGGTCGGGGCCCACCAGCTACGCCCAGGAGTCTGCGGATCCGCTCCGCAGCCCCGGCACCGCCGGTCAGGCAAAAACTCGCGCAAAGCTAGGTCAGTCGGCCAGATCGCAAGGGAGGGAAAAGCGCCTGGGCGCGCCGGGCGATTGGCGCTCATCGGTCCAAGGCCAACTAAGCAGACGAAGCACCATTTCTTGGGACGTGCTGCTATTCAACTTGCCGTAAAAAAAACTTGGGCTTTATCTGAAAAACTATGGCGACCAACATTTGGAAACGCCATCAACCATTCAATATCACTTTACAAGCAGGCGCAAAACCTTATCGGATACCAGTCATGAGCAAGATCGACGGATTCCGCATTAAAAATTTCCGCGCCCTCAAAGACGTGGCGCTTGGCAAACAATGGAATACCCAGGACAAAGCACCGCTCACACCGTTAACTGCGGTCATTGGCCGCAACGGCGTGGGTAAAAGCTCCCTATTCGATGCCTTCGGCTTTCTGGCCGATTGCATGAAGCAAGGTGTCGAGGATGCCTGCGATAGTCGTGGACGGGGTGGGTTTGAGCGATTGCGCAGCCAAGGTCAAACTGGTCCCATCGAATTCGAAATTTATTATAGAGAAGATGGAAATACCCGCCCAATTACCTACGAGGTAGCCATTGATCTCGATAGTGGCGGGCGCCCTCACGTTCTGCGTGAACGCCTCAGGCAGCGACGCCAAGGGGAGAGCAGGGGAAGACCGTTTTCATTTCTGATTCTTCAAGAAGGCCGAGGCATTGTCTGGAAAGGGGATGCCGCTGGTTTGCCAGAACAAGCACCGAAAGGCCATGGCCAACAAGCTTCACTCTTTGACCAAGTGCAAGAACTTATCAAAGGCGACAAGAAGGATGTACCCGAAGGAGACGTTACCGAAATCGTTGAACTGGATGATGCTCGCCATCTCGGTATCGCCACCTTGGGATCACTCAAACAACACCCACGCATTGCGGCTTTCCGCCGGTTTATTGAGGGTTGGTATTTGAGTTACTTTACTCCCGATGCAGCCCGGGCTCTGCCGCTCGCTGGCCCGCAACGGCATCTAAACATTCATGGCGACAATCTTGGCAATGTGGTGCAGTTCATGGAACGGGAACACAAGGACCGCTTCAAGATTATTCTTAAGCAGATCGCCGAAAAAATTCCCGGCATCACTGATATTGCCACCTCTAAAAGCGAGGATGGCCGATTACTTTTGAGCTTTAATCAACAAGGCTTTACTGATCCATTTTACGCGCAACAGATGTCGGATGGAACACTAAAAGTTTTCGCCTATTTACTGATGCTCGCTGACCCTACGCCGCCGCCATTCATCTGTATTGAAGAACCAGAAAACGGGCTGTACCACAAGCTGCTTGAATCCTTGGCGAGAGAGTTCCGTGAGCATGCGGAAACCAAGAAGTCTGAATCGCAACTATTCATCACCACGCACCAACCGTATTTTGTTGACGCTTTTCAACCTGAAGAAGTGTGGGTACTGAAAAAAGGTACGGATGGTTTCTCGACGATTTTACGGGCCAGTGACATTCCAGCGGTGAAGGAACTGGTCAGCGAAGGGTTACCGCTCGGTGGACTTTGGTACAGCGATTACTTGGATGAGCAGTAAATCATGCACTTCGAAATCCTGGTCGAAGACCAATCCGGCAAACGCATGCTGGAACTGCTACTTCCCAAGTTGATCAGCACAGGTCACACCACGCGCATTCACCCCTACAAGGGCGTGGGCCGACTACCCAAGGGCCTAAGTCCGGGTTCGGATGCCGACAAACGGATTCTGCTGGACCAGTTACCCAAAATCTTGCAGGGGCTGGGAAAAACCTTCAATGGGTATGGAAAGGATTACGCTGCTTGCGTGGTCGTCGTAATCGATGTCGATCGCCATCCACTCAATGATTTTACCGACGAATTACAGGCCGTCGTGCAAAGCTGTCGCCCGGCTCCGATCACCAAGTTCTGTGTTGCCGTGGAAGAAGGTGAGGCTTGGTTGCTCGGAGACCAACAGGCGATTGTCGCCGCCTATCCACGAGCAAAAGTGGCGGTGCTCAAATCCTACCGCCAAGATTCCATTTGCGGCACCTGGGAAGTGCTCGCAGACGCTGTGCATCCCGGTGGAGCTTCCGCATTGAAGGCTCAAGGCTGGCAAACGGCAGGAGCTGCAAAATCGGATTGGGCTAAGGCCATCACCCCGCATCTCGAACTGAATCGCAACAAATCGCCCAGCTTTCAGCGCTTTTGCACCACCGTGCGAACCTTGGCGGCCACTAACGAAACATGATCGAATCGCAGATCTCAAAAACGCATAGATCAGAGCATGGGGTCGATTTTTGAATGAGCAAAACCCAGCAAGCTGTCGTTATCAGCCAACAAGAAGGCGATTCAAGATCCTTTGGATCCCCTCAACAAGTTCATTAAAAAATTCCAAGGCCAAAGATACGCTGAAGTCGCACAGAAAATCGTAGATGAACTCACCAAATATCCCTTGGCCTCGATCAATCCCAATAACTTTTTCAAAGTCACTGAAGACGCCAAAACGGTGAAGTAGCTATAAACTCATATTTATGGCGGCGTACCAATATTCACTGCCGCCTTCAAGCCGCGATGATCGCTCCCAGGAATTTCGAACGCGGTGAGCTCGCTGATGGCTGCACCGCGTGCAAGCACATGATCGATCGAAATTCCAAATGGTCCGAGCACCGCTGGCCACGTTGCCGGTTCGCTGCCAGGAGCACGGAGAAGTTTCGTATAACCGGTAAATGTCCGCCACATTTGTGTGCCAGGGGTCAGATTAAAATCGCCGAGAACCATAACGGGTTCGGGGTGGTCTTGCAGTTGGCGCGCCAACATCGCCAGTTGTCGGTCACGCCGTTTCGCAAGTTCTGCGCTAAGCGGCGCGGCAGGATGAATGACAAACACGCGCAAGGGAGACTCACCAAGGTCGATCAACGCTTCGATGACCATCGTTCCATCAAAGTCATGCAGACGGTGAGTGACGATTCGTTTACTGCTGAGTAAGGCGACTTTGGTGATGTCTTTCTTGCTCGACCATACCTGAAATGGCCAGCGTGCATGCTGCCGCAAAGCCGTCTCATCCGTGGTGGTGACTTCTTCCAATGCCAGTACTTCAACATCCATAGCTGCGAGCATCGCCTGCGTGGCAGTGCGATCATCATTGAAAAATTGTACGTTTGCCGTCGCGACCGTGACCTGAGCGATGGACTTTCCATTCAGCTCTGCGCGTGCTGACCACGCGGTAATTACCCACGGAAACACCGCGATCAGCAAGAACAACATCAAGAAGCGTCCCCGGATCAGATCGCGGCGAAATACCACCATCGCTGGTAGCAAAGCCACGGCTCCATGCAGCGTCCAATGGCTGGCGAGTTCGCCGTACCATGTCCATCCCGACAGCTGCGCCAGGGCGATTCCGCCCATGGGAAACAGCGTGACGGCAAACAGCAGCCAATGCCAAAGCGGTCGCGGGGTCGTCAGGTGATGGCGAGTGTGGTTGACGACACCAGCCACCGCTACTTTGCTCCCACGAAAGACGTCATCACAGTTTCGCTGCGATGCGCGCCAGGGTGCGCGTTGCGAAACCCGTCATGCCCTTGCTGTAATAGCGCCAGCCGCCGGTTTGAATCGCTGGGCCGGCGATATCCAAGTGCGCCCATTTGACGGATTCAGGCAGGAATTCTGACAGGAAGATCGCCGCCGTGATGGTGCCGCCGTAGCGTCCACCGATGTTGTTGATGTCAGCGTGCGGATGATCGAGCAAACTGCGGTATTCACCGTACAATGGCAATTGCCAGAGTTCTTCGCCGACATCCTGACCAGCCGTACGAACGTGATCAAGAAACGGCTGACCACGGCCAAGCAGTCCAGCAATGCGATCGCCAAGAGCCACCAAGCATGCGCCAGTCAAGGTAGCGACATCGACCACGTGCGTCGCGCCCTGTTCAGCAGCATAGGTTAAAACATCAGCCAACACCAAACGGCCTTCAGCATCCGTATTATCGACGTGAATATATTTACCATTACGTGCGCGGTAAATATCTCCTGGGCGCTGCGCCAAACTGTCGGGCATGTTCTCGGCCAAGCACAAGTAACCGGTGACGGCGACCTCTGGACGCTGTCCGGCGATGAGCGTCATGGCGCCAAGCACGGCCGCCGCGCCGCCCATGTCGCCTTTCATTTCCCACATCTGGGCGCCGGGTTTAATGCTGATGCCGCCGGTATCGAAAGTAATTCCTTTACCAACCAGGGCGAGCTGCTTGCCCTTTGCTGGGCGCTTTGGGATATATTTTAATTCGACCAAAGCCGGTTCGCTGAAACCCGCTTTACCGACTTGCACCAAGCCAGGGAAACCGGCTTTGGTCAGCGCACGGTTGCCGCTGATGACTTTGAAAGTCAGGCCGACACGACGGGCTTCTTTGCGCGCGCGTTCGACGAAAGATTGAGGATGCAGTAAATTGGGCGGCATATCGGCCAATTCACGCGCCAAGTTTTGCGCGTTGGCAACCGCCGTGCCGGCATCAATCGCCGGTTTTTGTTTCGGCACACGAATAGTGAGCGCAGTGCGTTTCGCTTCTTTGCCTGAGCGCAGCACGTTGTAGCGATAATCACCCAGCAACATTCCCTCGACCAACGCCTGCGGATTGGCCGCCGTACCTTGGACCAACACATTCGCTGAGGTGGCCTTGGCGCTGCGCACTGCGTCAACGATTTCTTTACCTAACACACGCCAATTTTCTCCACCGACCAACCACGGTTTCTCTTCTGGCTTGACCAGCAGAAAGCGACCTTCTTCGCACATCAGCGTCATCGGCGCACTGGCTTCGCCTTTAACGATACGCGCCGCCTGCGCCGCCACCAGACGTGGCAGCTTGGCAGAACCATGGCCGATAATGACCACGGTAAGTTCAGAGGTGCCATTGTCGGCGGTAACGGTGAGATCGTGCATGAGGTCTTCTTTTCTTAATGTCCGATGTCCGATGTCCGATGTCCGATGTCGAAAGACAGCGGAGGCGAGACATCAGAGACGGAATCGTGTGTTGGAGGATTTGTCCGCTGTATTTGTTTCGACATCGGACATCGAACATCGGACATTGGACATCGGACAAATTATTAAATTTTCGGCAAAATCGCGGTGATGAGCCCGGTCAAGATTGGCTCTGCCGCATTCGCAGCAGCGATGATTTTCTTGACGTCGGCTGGCTCCAAGGCATCGGCGACGCAACGGTCGGTGATGATAGCGAAGGCCAAGGTGCGCAGGCCGCAATGTACGGCAGCGATTGCCTCTGGCACGGTGCTCATGCCGACCACGTCGGCGCCAAGATTACGCAACATGCGGTATTCGGCCTTGGTTTCGAGATTTGGGCCAAGGACGCCAGCGTAAACCGCTTTGTGCAGATGGATCTTCTGACTCAGGGCGACTTCATCGGCTAAGGCCAATAACTTGCGGTCGTAGGTGTTGAACATGTCAGGCCAACGTGGGCCGACGCGATCGTCATTCGGGCCGACCAACGGACTAATGCCCATCAAATTGAGGTGATCGTCGAGCACCGCGAGGTCACCGACTTGATAATGCGGATTAATGCCGCCAACCGCTGAGCCCATGATCAACACTTTGGCGCCGAGCACTTTGGCCAAGCGCACCGGCACAACCACATCAGCCGGGCTGTGACCTTCGTAACAATGCAGACGTCCGCTAAAGGCCACCACCGGAACGCCAGCGAGCGTACCGAGCACGATTTCACCGTGATGACTTTCCGCCGTCGCCTGCGGCATTCCCTCTAGCGTGCTATACGGAATCTTCACTTCTGCTTTGATGCGTTTCGCAACGCCACCAAGGCCAGTGCCAAGCAGAATTGCGACCTGCGGTTTCAGTTTGCTGTGCTTGCGAACCTGGGCAGCAAGAGCGGTAAGTTGTTCGTGCAAGGGCATGATGGAATCCGATGTGGTGTAAGGTGGGCGGGATGCTCAAGAACGCTGGTCAGGGCGCAAGTGCGCCGCTGAACGAGACCGCGGGATGATGGCGCGCTCGATCAATGTTTGATGAAGCTGATGCGCTGACATCGCAGCTCACTCATCGACATTCCGTGGTCGATCTTTGGTGACGACCAAACTCCATGGAATCGCGCGAGATGACCGCATTGAACAAGAGAAACGGAGGAACGGAGAAAGACAGGAAGCTAGATTTTAAATAATCACCGACCAATGCTGCTGATTTCTTCTCCCTCCGTTCCTCCGTTCCTCTTGTTCAATCGCGTTTCCTGCCTTCGTAGACCAAAGTGAAGCTGTCGAATGGCCAGCCATCTGGTGGTTGCATCGACCTCTCTAATTGGTAAGAGGTCATACCACTGAGCCGCTACTATGGATGTCCACCTTTTTATTCCCTGTTACCTCGACCAAGTCCATCCGGAGGTGGCGATGGCTACCGTGACGGTGTTGCGACGCGCGGGCTGCACGGTGCATTACAACGCCCAGCAAACCTGCTGTGGGCAGCCGATGGCAAACACCGGCTGCGCCAGCGACGCGGCGATTCTGGGGCGACGGCACCTCGACCTCTTTGCGGGAAAAACCACGGTCTGTCCGTCCGGCAGCTGCACCAGCATGGTGCGTCATCATTACCATGACCTGGGAATGTCGCTGAGTCCGGGCGACGAAAAAACCATGGAACACACTTATGAATTGGCTGAATTTTTAGTCGAAGTTCTGGGCGTCACCGATTTAAAAGCGACCTTCCCGCATCGCGTGTCGCTGCATCAAAGTTGTCACGGCTTGCGTGAACTGGGCCTGGGCAACATGAGTGAGCGGCGCGATGCACCCAAAGTCGGCGCCGCCGAAGCTTTGCTGAGCAACGTTCAGGGGCTGACCTTGCTGATGCCCGAACGACGCGACGAATGTTGCGGCTTCGGCGGCACGTTTGCCGTGGCAGAGGCCGATCTGTCCTCGCGCATGGGCCATGATCGTTGCGATCAACTCGCACAGGGCGACGCCGAATACATGACGGGGAATGATCAAAGTTGTTTGATGCATCTTGATGGATTACGCAAACGACGTGGACACGGACCGAAAGCCATCCACTTGGCGGAGATCTTGGCATGTCAATAAATTGCACGAGACAACCAACGCGGACGGCTAACCAATGAACGCGCGCGTCCCCCAATTCCATATCGATTCCGAGAAATTTCTCGCCGACGAAAAACGCGTCACGTGGCACGACGGTGCACTCTGGCATCTGCGCTACAAACGTGATCGCGCCGCCGACACCGTGCCCGATTGGGAATTATTGCGTGAGCAAGCGGCAGGAATTAAAGCTCACGTATTAGATCACATTCCATCACTGCTGTCGCAGTTCATCACCAATGCCGAAGCTGCTGGCTGGGTGATCCATCTGGCGCCCGAAGCTGATGATCTGAAACGCATCGTGCTGGATCTGATGCAGAAAAATAACGTCACCAAAATGGTGAAGAGCAAATCGATGCTGACCGAGGAGTGTGGTCTTAACCATTACCTCGAAGCCAATGGTATCGAAGTGGTCGATACTGATCTGGGTGAGCGCATCGTCCAACTGCGGCACGAACCCCCTTCGCACATCGTGGTGCCCGCGATTCACCTCAAACGCGGGGAAATTGGCGAGTTATTTCATGAACACCTGGGCACGCCCAAAGGCGAAGACGATCCGATTCGTTTGACGCGGGCGGCGCGCGCCAACCTGCGCAAGCATTTTCTTGGCGCCCAAGCGGGCATGACCGGAGTCAATTTTGCCGTCGCTGACAGCGGCGCGATCGTGGTCTGCACCAACGAGGGAAATGCCGATCTTGGCACTGCTCTGCCAGCGATTCATGTCGCCTGCATGGGCGTGGAAAAACTGATTCCTACGGCCGCCGATGCCGGCGTATTCTTGCGGCTGTTAGCGCGCAGCGCGACTGGCCAACCGATCACCACGTATTCAACGCATCTGCGTGGCACCGATCCCACGCGCCCAGGTCATCGAGCGCATCTCGTCATTGTCGACGGCGGTCGCCATAAACTGTTTGCCGATGATGAACATCGCCGTGCACTGTCGTGTATTCGCTGTGGATCGTGTCTGAATACGTGTCCCGTTTATCGTCGCGCGAGCGGCCATGCGTACGGCACCACGGTCCCTGGGCCAATCGGCGCGATCCTTGCGCCAGCTATGATTGGCACCGCGAAGGCCAAAGAATTGCCCTTCGCCAGTACCTTGTGCGGTTCATGCACCAACGTCTGTCCGGTAAAAATTGATATTCATGATCAGCTCCTGTCCTGGCGTCGACGTTTGGCCAAAGAAGGCCAGGTACCATTTACCAAACGGATGGCGATGAAAATTGCCGCCCGGGCATTGAGCTATCCGTGGATCTACGCCACGGGCGGGCGCATCGCACGTTTCTTCTGGCCGCTGGCGCGCAAAGGAATTCCTGGCCCACATGCTGGCTGGACGAAACACCGCGATCTGCCGCCTGCGCCCAAACAAAGTTTCCGGAAATGGTGGAAGGAACAGGACCATGGTTGATGCCGCTGCCCTTGCTGCGTTCAGCGCCCGTTTCACTCGTCCTGCCGGTAGCGATCTGCGGGCACATCCTGGGACTTACAGCGGACCGGAACTTCCTGCGACATGGGACGTTTTCGAAGCCTCACTGAAAAGCGTCGGCGGAGCACTCCTCCAACCGCAGCCGTCGGTGAAAGATGCCATTCAAGCGGCTATCGATTTTGGCCGTGGAACTGGACGGGTGATCGCGAGCGCCACCGCCGCGCCATTTCTGCATGACGTTACCGACTGGGAAATGGCCCGCGTCACGCCGAACCCGCATCAATGGGAAGACGTCGATTTGGCGATTATTCGCGCGGAAGTCGCCTGTGCGGAAAACGCCGCGCTGCTGATCACTTCGTCATCACTGCCTGAACGCGCCTTGGCATTTCTCGCGCAACGCATTTTGGTTTTGGTCCCACGTTCTGCTTTGGTCGGCGGATTCATACAGGCACAAACGGATCTCGCGCGACGCTTGGCCGGCCGCGAACCGCCGCACCACGCGACCTGGATGAGTGGCCCCAGCAAAACCGCTGACATCGAACAGACGCTGGTCATCGGCGCGCACGGCGTGTGCGCCCTTGCGGTGATGCCGGTAGACGCGTGAGTCTGGCAAAACTGCCGACCGCCGCTCGGGCAGAGCAAGCCGCTGCCGCCATCGAAGCCGCCATCCGCTCAGGCGAATTTGCTCGTGGCACCTGCTTACCGGCAGAGCGTGAACTTGCGGTGAAACTCGGCTTGAGTCGTCCCGCGCTGCGCGAAGCCATTCGCACGCTCGCCGAACGCGGCATGGTACAATCGCGGCATGGCGTTGGCACCATGGTCGTCGGCGATGAACACCGTCCCATTAGCGCGGCATTTGGTCGCGCATTAGACGGCAAACGCGACGCCTACCTGCAAGTCCATGACGTGCGAGAACTCATCGAAGGCGCCATCGTCCGACGCGCAGCCATACGGGCGACCACCGCGCAACGAACCGAGCTCAGAAAACTTCATCGCGCCTATATCGATGCTGGTGACGATCCTGACGTCCTGGCACATATCGATTCCGACTTCCATCGCGCGTTAGCTCGTGCGACCGGCAATCCGTTATTCGAAAGCATGCTCGCCGGTTTACGCCAAGCGATGATCGACGCTCAACGCACGGCAATCGAAACGCTGCTCCCCAGCGAAGTTATTTTACAGCACGCTGCGGTGCTTGACGCCATCGACGCCAAAGATCCAGACGCCGCCGTTCGCGCGATGGAACGACATTTGGCCGAGGTTCGCAACGCGTTGACGTAGACCGCACGCCCGGCGAGCTCTGACGGTAGTCGCAGACTGATTCCGACATTAGCATACGTGACATGCTTCCATGTCCTCATTGCCATCACGCTCTTCATACGACAAAAACGTTAGCCGGTAACGTGTGGGATTGTCCAGCTGGACACGGACGTTTCGCCATGTTGCGCGTGCTTAAGGGCTTGGTCCACGACGTACCGCTATCGCAGGCATGGAAGGACGCACATTGGAGCGATGCACGCCCAGGTTACCGTTGTCCCAGTTGCCACCAAGCCATGTCAGCAGTGCGGGTTCAATACGCTGCTATAGAAATGGAAGTTTGTCGTCATTGCCAATGCATATGGCTCGATCGAGAGCAACAGCTACGTTTGCCACCCCGAATATCACCGCTGCCCCCCATAAATACCCACAAGACACAGCAGACAACCGCAATAAAGCGCCAGATAACCGAGTCACATCGTCGCTTTCAGCAAGGCGACGCCATCGGAGACGGACCTGATCAAACCTGGAAAAAAGTTTTAGGCATACTCGGTGTACCTGTCGAAATCGGCGCCATGGAAACGCTGAGACGTCCATGGGTAACCTGGAGTTTTCTCGTCATCGTCGCGCTCACCAGCATCTGGGCCATGACCAATGGCCTGGGGAATGTTGTTCAACAATGGGGTTTTATCGCCAATGACCCTTGGCGCATGAATGGACTAACCTGGGTAAGCACGTTGTTCATTCACGGTGGCATCGCCCACTTGCTTGGTAATTTATATTTTTGGTGGTTAGCCGGTGATAATGTCGAAGACATTCTTGGACGGCGCCGATACCTCATCGTCATCTTTGCCGGAATGGTGATGGGAAACCTATTCCACCTTTTCGGCGATCCCCGTCCTTGGATCCCATGTGTTGGCGCCAGTCATGCCATCAGCGCCATTCTAGCGATCTACGCACTCTCTTTCCCTCGTGCACAAATCGGTCTGCCATTCTGGTTCGGGACTATCTGGCTGCGCGTACCTGCGTGGCTCGCATTTCTTCTGTGGATGGGCGTGCAATCCGTACTCGTGTGGCAACAGATCAACGGATTCGGCAATGTTTCTGCCCTGGCACACCTTGGTGGCGTGACCGTAGGAGTCCTGCTCTGGTGGTGGTGGATCGGCTCGCGGGAAAAAATTGAAAAAACCGCCTAATCAATGAAGCGGCTGCGCACAAAACCACGATAAGCGTTCAGCCCTCAGAGCGCGGCGAGCGTATTAAAACGCACCGCTCGCCGGGGTCACCGTCAGACGATCGATGCTGCTCTGCGCAGGAGTTTCCAGCATCAGTCGAATCGCCTGCGCGACGTCATCGGCACGACACATACGCGAACGATCAAAGCTGCTACTTGCTGGCCACACTTCGGTGTCGGTAGCGCCTGGGGCGATCACGCCGACACGAATATGTTTGCTGCGCAATTCTTCACGAGCGATGCGACTCCAGGTTTCCAATGCCGACTTGGTCGCCGTGTACACCGCGCATCCGGCGAACGTCGCATCAACTGCGGCGGAGCTGACGTTGATGATCGCTCCACGACGCGCTGCCAAATACGGAATGGCCGCAGCGCTCAATACCATCGGCACCTGCACGTTGAGCTGCCACAATGCGGCGATGTGTTCTGCCGTAACCGCCTCAACGGTCGCTGTGGTGAACATCCCGGCATTATTCACCAAGGCATCAAGACCGCCCGCCAACGTCACCGCCTGAGCCATCACGCGTTGCGGTTCGCCAGGAACCGTCAAATCAGCCGCAATAACCCACGTTTTTCCGCCGACTGCCGTGATGCGTTCAGCAATTGACTGCAGGCGCTCGCGACGGCGCGCGACCAACACCACGTCCCACGTCGAGCCAAGGGCCAGCGCCGTAGCCGCGCCGATGCCCGAAGAAGCGCCAGTAATCAGAACGGTTTTTCTCATCGAGCGATGATGCTTAGCCGCGATGCGAGGAAGCAACCATTCGTAGGGCGCACCTCCGCCTCACCTCTGAGCGTTCTCGGGTTGAGCATTGGCCACTCTCGTGCAGCATCCCGCCCGTCACCACGCTGGAGCTCTTCCTCATGATTCGCAAAAATCCTTCCGGCGACCTGCCTATCGTTCCTGAATCGGCTTTCGTCGATCCAACGGCGATTATCTGCGGCAAAGTCATCATCGGCGAAAACGTCTTTATCGGCCCCTATGCCGTGATTCGAGCCGACGAAACCGATGCCCATGGCCACATGGAAGCGATCACCATCGGCGCGAATTCCAACATCCAAGACGGCGTGGTCATCCATTCGAAAGCCGGCGGTCGCGTCAACATCGGCGAGCGCACCTCGATTGCCCACCGCGCCATCGTCCATGGCCCCTGCGAAGTCGGCGATCGCGTATTTCTCGGTTTCAACAGCGTGGTATTCAACTGCACCATCGGCGCCGGATCAGTAATTCGTCACAACAGCGTCGTCGAAAACTGCCACGTCCCACCGAACTTTCATATCCCCTCAACGTCAAACATTCATAACGACGAAGAACTCGCGAAACTCCCCCTCGTCAGCCCAGACGTCACCACGTTTTCAGAAAGCGTCGCGATCACCAACCTGGAACTCGTGCGCGGGTATAAGCGGATTCAGAACGAATTTTGAGATAAATCCTGGATACATTAACATTGAACCAGTAATGTCATTGCTTGGCTCAGCACAGCGCCCCAGGATCAACCAGAGTAGCGCAGTATCGGCAATTTTGGATTTTGGTTACCGCCTAGGAAAAAAACTGGATCTGCGGCGTTTCGTGTGGGTCTTTTCTTAGTCTTTGGGACTGATCAAAGCGGAAGAAAATCGAACAGGAGGCGCGGAGACGCGGAGATGAGAGGAGGAAAAGACATTCTCTCCGGCAAGTTTCTTCCCCTCCTCCGTTCTCCGCGTCTCCGCG
>JAYVSL010000205.1:0-8439 GCA_043775355.1 Planctomycetota bacterium | reverse complement strand
CATCGGGCAAACACGTCTGCCCAGCAAAATGATCCGGCGCATCGTGATCGTAGACGTAATCTTTTTTGTAGCCCAACTCGCGCATCAGCTCCGTCGGTGCATTGCGTAAGAACAATGGAACCGTGGCGCCAGGGTGCGCGCGCACCGCTTCTGCCGCAGCGAAATATGATTTGGTGGTGTTGGATTTCGGTGCGGTGGCACAAGCGATGGTGGCTTGCGTGAGTGGATAGAGCGCTTCAGGAAGACCGATTTTTTCCACTGCCAATAAAGCCGAGGTGGCGGTGGTGAGTACCTGAGGATCGGCAAGCCCGACGTCTTCACAGGCGAAGATCACCAAGCGACGAGCGATAAACATCGGTTCTTCGCCACCTTCGATTTGCCGCGCTAAATAATACAGCGCGGCTTGCACATCGCTGGCGCGCATACTTTTAATAAAGGCGCTGGCGACATCATAATGATTTTCGCCAGCACGATCGTGATCGCTCACCGGTGACGCGGCAACTTGTGCGACGATTGCGGCATCAATCGGATCCGGCTTCGACAGCGCCCAGGCTCCGTCGAGTAACACTAACAAGCGACGCCCATCTCCGGCACTGAAACGTAGCAACGGATCGCGTGCCTCATCGGCAACGCGCAGCCCAGGCAGACCATCGGGATGCGTCGCCGCACGTTCGATCAGCGCAGCCAAAGCCGGTGCATCAAGGCCATGCAATTGAAAGACGCGACAGCGTGACAGCAGCGCGCGGTTGACGGAAAAGCTGGGATTTTCTGTGGTTGCGCCGACTAATACCACCGTGCCTGATTCCACATGCGGCAGCAGGGCGTCTTGCTGCGCTTTGTTGAAGCGATGAATTTCATCAACAAACAGCAACGTACCTTGACCAACTGCCGCGATCTTGCTCGCTTCATCAATTAACTTCCGCAGCTCTGGCACGCCACCAAGAACGGCGCTGAAGGGCGTGAAACGTAACGATAATTTTTCAGCCAACAAACGCGCCAAGGTGGTTTTTCCGCAGCCCGGCGGTCCCCACAGCAACAGGCTTGGCAGATGTCCAACCGCCAGCAAACGACTGAGAATTCCCTGGGGTCCGAGCAAATGTGGCTGACCAACGACTTCATCAAGCGTCGCCGGACGAATGCGCTCGGGCAGCGGGGCCGTCACGGCGTCACGCTGGCAAATACGCGCACGACGCGTCCCAGATTCGTGGTGACTTTCAGGATCGCGTTGGTTGCCGCAGCGGTGGAATTCGGCGTGACCTTCAAAGCCCAGGTGCCATCGTCGCGCTTCACCAGTTGCGTCGTCACCTCTGGCGACGAGGCAGTGACCTCAACGGCTTGTTCGTCGACTCCTGCTGGCATGGTCATGATTGACGTCTGTTCGGTCGCTGGTGCGCCGACCTTCCAGGTTAAAAACGTTGGGGTGATCTGCGGCAATGCGCTGAGCACCATAGTCAGGTTGAGGGTAATTTCTGGTCCACGATCGCAAGAAATGCGAATGGTTTTATGCTGCGTTCCGCCAAGGCCGTTGAGATCCAGCAGCGCCACGATTTCACCTTTTTCGCCAGGGTCATAACTGCGTTTGTCGAGCGCGATCGTCGCGCAACCACATGATGGTTGCAGGCCGGTGATGGTCAGCGCGGTGGAACCAGTATTGGTGAAAGAATAATTGGCGGTGGCGCTCTGTGCACCTGGCTTTGGCGTGAGGGTAATCGTTTCTTGAGCAAAGGTCAGATCGGCAGCGAATGTCGCCCCGACCGTCAGAAGCAAAAGAAGAAGTATGCGCATGACCGGCAGGCTATCAGCGCAGGCCGCGACTCCAGCCCCACGCGCCCCACGCGACTTGCAGACTTCCGCACGAGTCACCATCAGACATCATCCGCGCCATGTATGATTTTCTGCGCGGCACGGTTGCCAGCCTTGATACGACGGGACGCCTGAGCCTTGAGGTGAACGGCGTTGGTTATTCCCTGCGTATTAGCGAACAAACACGCAAACGCATCTCGCTCGATGGCAGCAGCGTATTGATCTATGTGCGACTGATCGTGCGTGAAGATGATCTCATTCTGTTTGGCTTCCACGATCCCGCTGAACGCGCCGCCTTTGATCTATTGACCTCAGTGCAAATGGTCGGTCCAAGTTTGGCGATGGCGGTGTTGTCGGACTTGGGTGTTGGCGAACTGCGCCGCGTCTTGCTTGGCCGCGACGCCGCTCGCCTACGCAAAGTCAAAGGCGTCGGACCGAAGAGCGCCGATCGTATTGCTTTGGAACTTGCCGATAAAGTCGATCGCATTCCTGCTCCGACGTTGGCCGGTGAAGTCGGCGCTCCAGTCACCGGCGCGGTCGCCGTCGAAGAAGTCCATCGTGCGCTGGTGGTGCTGGGCTTCTCGCCCAAAGATGCCGCCGACGCGCTGACCAAAACCGCTAAACCTGGGGTTGGTCCAGAAGAATTACTGCGCGCGGCATTGGCGGTACTGCGCTAATGGAATGGATCAATTTTGGACGGTCGTTTCCATGTGTGCTTTATTCGACTTCCGCCAATAACGCCGCGTGATCGGACAACGATCGCCACGGGTTACCGGTGAGGCATTCCGCGCGCAGCGGCTTGAGTCCACGAACATATAAGCGATCCAGTCGCAGCATTGGCCACCATACCGGGAAAGACTTGGCGTGATCGCCGTGCAGAACGTGATGCACTTCGACCAAGCCCAGTTCGGTGGTCAGTAATGGACTGACGCGGGCGCGCCAGTCATTGAAATCACCAGCGACTAACAGTGGTGCGTCGGCTGGTACGGCGGCAGCAATGCGCTCGACTAATTTTTCCACTTGTTTGCGACGGCCACGCTCGAACAGGTCGAGGTGGCAGCAGATCAAGTGTAGATCCTGTTTGAGCGCGGGATGTTTCACCACGCCATGCAGCAAACCACGACGTTCCCAGCGGTTGTTGGAAACGTCGATATTTTCCCACGCCATAAATGGGTGTTTGCTTAAAATGGCATTACCGTGATGGCCGTGATCGTAGAGCGCGTTGCGTCCGTACGCGTGGTGCGGCCAAATACTGTCGGCAAGGTATTCGCACTGTCCGGCCACAGGCCAATCAGCGAAACGGTTTGCGCGACGGCGATGTTCACCTTGGACCTCTTGCAAGAAAACGATGTCGGCATCAACCGAACGAATGGCGGTGCGCATGCGCTCTAGCACGAAACGGCGATTAGCCGGCGTTAGGCCTTTATGGATATTGTAGGATAAAATGCGGACGGCGGTCATCTCAGATCCAACGGCGTAATAATAACATGATATTTCCAATCATACGTACTCGCCACGACGGACGGTGGGAAACCGCGGTTAGATCCAGCGAATCAGCGAGGTCTTGCTGTAAAATACTTTCCACCGCGCGCACGGACGTAGGCGTGGTAAGCACCACGTCGGCTTCCAGGTCGTGACGCAGGCTTCGATGGTTAAGGTTAGTCGAACCGATCGACACCCAATCATCAATAAGCATGGTTTTCGCGTGCAGCATGCGTGGTTGATAATGCAGTAAACGCACGCCGACCTGCGCAAGCGCATCGGCGAACGTGGCTGCAACGTAGGACATGAACCACACATCTGATTGCGCGGGCACGATGATGCGCACGTCTACTCCATTGGCCGCTGCTGCACCGAGCGCCGCGATCAAACTTCCTTGTGGCACGAAATACGCATTCGCGATCCATACGCGTTGACGGGCATGGGTAATACGTGCGAGTAAATCACGATAATACAAACGGCGCATGCGCAGCCCGTGATTGAGTCGTACCAGTCCATCAAGCGGCTGTGACAAATGCAGACTGCGCACGCTAAACGAAGGATAAAGACGCGGACCAACCACACGCCACGAACGCCGCCATGCGGCAATGAAGGCACGCATGAGCACGCGTACTCCGTCGCCTTCGACCCGCGCAACGGTGTCCCGCCATGCGTGATCGCCCATCAGTGCTGCTGAGTGTTCATGCGTCAGATTCATCGAGCCAACCCAGGCAATATTCCCGTCGATGACGCACATTTTTCGGTGATTGCGCCGATTAAAATAGCGGAACCAACGACCGGCCATGGCCATTCGCTGGCGCGTAGGAATCGAGAAGTGCGCTAATTGCCATGGCGTCGGATGATAAACGCGAACGCGTACGCCCTGTTTGCTGAGTTCACCGGAAGCATGTTCCAACCATGCACCAGAACCAATGGCATCGACCGCCAACATCACTCGAACACCACGTTTTGCCGCAGCAATCAACGCATTTTCTACGCGACGACCGATGGCATCATCACCGAAAATATAGACTTCGAGCAAGACCAAGCGTTTTGCCTGAGCAATATCCTGTTCTAATGCATTCAGATAGGCATCAAATTCCGCCGTAATGTATTCACTCTGCCAACGTCCGGTCGGTGCCGGCGGGGCCATGGCCGGGCGCAGACCCAGCAGTGAGCGAGTAATGCGTCGCAACACCGTTGGGCGTCGTTGAGCAATGATGGGTACCACTGACATGTGGGAACGTCATACCGACGAGTTTATTTTGCGCGAGGTAACTTCGCATTCCCGATATTAATGTGGGAAGTCTGTTCCTTTGGAGACTTCGTTGAGTGCCTGCCAGATGGCTTCAAATTGGTCGCGAGCCTTACCGTCGAGCGTATCGGTAAGCGGGGTCGTTTCGCCATCAGCTGAAAATTTGGGCATGCGCGTGGTCGGATCAAAGCTCAGTGGATTCAGCATCCAACGATGGAAATAATCTTTTTGCAGTCGTTGATTGGCATAGCCCAGATTGATGCCAGGGGCTTCAAATATGGCCACCGCAGGAGCAGCGCCGATGCTGTGGCATTGGATGCAATTAAATCCGCCATCGCTGCCCAATAGCTTGCGACCATCTTCAGCGCCAGGTCCAGGTGAAGGTGGATCTGCTGGGGTAACCGGCGGTAATCCGTGAGACATCGCTAAGCCTTGGCCCAATAACTCAACGCCAACGGGGAAGGCGGGCATTCGTAAATTTAACCATGGGCGCGTACGATAGGGAAGCTGTCCGCCAACGAATTTCGCGATCCATTCCGGCCGCAGCTTGTCGCCAGTCAGCGTTAATGACGGCGCTGGATTCACCGCCGCCGCACCGCCACTCTCGCCATGATCTACGCCGGGTTCTGCTGGGGGTTCAGGTGGCAAGGTCGTCAATAATTTTTCGAGCATCGTGCTCATGCCCGAAATCACCGACAAGGTGTTGTCGCGTTGATGACAAGCATTGCAGCGCTGAGCGGAGATCTGTCGCTCAGCAAATTCAACGGTGTCGCGGGTGAGCAAGGCTTTATGATCAGTTTTAACAAAGCTGCGGAGAGCGGTGATTTCATCTTTAGAAAAACGGTAATCCGGTGCGCGACCACGTGATTTCGCATCGGTTGCGAGACAGCCATTCGCCCGATTTTGTCCGAGGCTTGCTAATTTGTTGCCGATCACCGCTGGCACATCGCCCAATTGATGACACGAAGCGCAGCCTGCACCCGCCATCAAAACCTTGCCAATATTCGCGTCACCGCCGCTGATTTTCTTGGGTTCAGTGTTGCCAGTTTTGAGTAAGTACGTCGCCAGAGCCGTCGCTTCGGCTTCAGTAAAACCAAACTTCGGCATTTTGATCCACGCATAGTGCTTGGCCGGTTCGCGTAAAAATGCCACCAACGCGGTGGGCTTCCATTTGGCTTGTACGTGCGTCAACGGAATATGTGCCGGAGTATCGCCGTTAGCCATGTGACAAGCAGCACAAGCAAGTTTGACGAATAACTGACCACCACGAGCAAACGCGACATCATCGGCTGGAAAAGTAGCGGCATCCGCTTTGCCCAAGGTCGCCAGATATGCGGCCATCGAAGCCGCTTCGCCATCAAGATCAGCGTCGGATTTACCATCGGCGACTAAAAGCTTGGGCATGCTGGCATGTTCACGCAGCGCTTTCGGATCGCGGATCCATGCGGCCATCCATCCTTGATTCAGCCGCGCGCCGACCTCGCGCAGATCCGGTGCGTCGATGGCTAATTCAGGCATACCGTTTGCCGTGGCAGGATCGGCGGCATGGCATTTCGTACAGCGCATGGTGGCAACTAATTCGCGACCTTGGCGCAATTTCGTCGCCGCACGCATTTCTTTGGTGCCGGAGTTATGCGTGAACAAAGTCACAGGCACGGGCTCAACGGGAATTTCAGGCGTTGACCAAAACAATCGCAGACGAGCGTCTCCCTCTGCCGGACTTTTATAAACTAACGAAATTGGATTCGCACCTTTATTGAGTTTTATTTTTCCTGCTTTGCCAGCGGCTAAATCAGGACCGCTGATTTCTAATACGGCGGTTCCATTGACGGTGAAAGTGAGCGAACCACTGCCTTCGGCAGTGAACGTCACTTTATCCCATACGTCTTTATTAATGAAGCCTTCAAACGTGGCGGTGAACGGACCGGCCGCGATAAACGGCGTGGGCGCACTTCCGGTAGGAACATACAGCGCAAGAACGCGCGCAGTACGTTGATCAGCATCGCCACCAGCCTGTGACTGAACGGTCATGGTGAGACCGGATTCGATAACTTCGCTGGGCAGCTCTGGCGGTTTGGGCGGAGTAGTAACTGGAACAGCAACCGGAGGAGTGACGACAGGAACCGTAGGTTGCACTGCGGACGTTGGCTGCTGAGCAACCACCGTTGCCGGGGTGGGTTTACTAGATTCAGCGACCACTGGTGGAACCAGCGCAGGACGTGGCCACCACAACAACGTAGCATTGCCTGCCAGAATCAAGACCACCAGCGCAATGCTCAATGGCAGATTCAGTGGCGGGCGATGGTCAGGAGAGGTCGGGTTATTCACGGTATGCTCCAGCCCAAAACGATTGGGCGAAGCAAACCAACTTGATCCGCTTCGTCCAGTCGTTGTCGCGCGATATCAGACGCGGTTTGAGGCTTCTACTCCTTTTTATCGGCCACCGACCTTGCCCTGGACCGCAGACGCACCGCCATAGCATCCCACGCCGCTGAGGCCCACTCCATGCTGACGATCCCTGATGACCAATGGCAACAATTGCTGCCTAAATTGCGCAAGCAGTGTCCGCGTTTGACGGCGCTGGATTTGTCTGAGTGCCAACAGCGCATCGACCTGTTGACTGCGAAGATTCAGAATCGTCATTGGGTCAATCGCGTGGTCGCCCGTCGCACGGTGTTGGCCATGCTGCAAAATACGGGTGGCGTTCACGCGGAAACCTGAGCGACGTCGGACGAAGGTTGAGGTCTGACGTTTACTCATTTGCTCCGGCATCCGGCGTCCGGCGTTAAGAGATCACGCGCCGGAAGAGGAACTGCCGTGAACGCTATCGCTGATAATCCATTGTTTGGCCATGATCGTTTGCCCGCGTTTGATGGTGTGCGCGCTGAACACGTTGAACCGGGGATTCGCCTGTTGTTGCCAAAGATGGCGAGCGATTTAGCCGAACTGGAACGCACCATTCAACCGACCTGGGCGGGTTCGATCCCGCGCCTCACCGCGCTCGGTGAAGGGCTCGGTTACGCTTGGAGTGTGATCAATCATTTGATGGGCGTTAAAAATAGTCCGGAGCTGCGTGCTGCGCATCAAGCCGTACAGCAAGACGTCGTTACCGCATTTATGACGCTTGGTCAAAGCGTGCCGATTTATCGTGCGTTGGTCGCACTACGCGATGGTGCGGAGTGGTCACGTTTGGATGAAACCCAGCGTCGGATAGTCACCGCCAATATTCGCAGCGCGGAACATTCAGGCGTTGGATTAAGTGGCGCAGCGCGTGAACGTTTCCAAGCAATTGAGCTAGAATTAGCGGATTTATCCACGCGTTTCAGCAACCACTTGCTGGATGCGACCAAGGCTTTCGCACTAGAACTCAGTGATCCTTCTGAGGTCGCCGGATTGCCGATCAGTGCAAAACTTGGTGCCGCGCACGCCGCTGCACGAGCAGCAAAAATTGAACCTTCGGCTGACACGGCAGAACGTGGTCCGTGGCGTATTACTTTAGATGGCCCGAGTTATACGCCGTTTATGGAACATGCGACGCGGCGTGATCTGCGCGAAAAACTTTATCGCGGATACGTCACGCGAGCATCAATGGGCGAACTGGATAATCAGCCGTTGATCAATCGCGTGATGGCACTGCGAAAAGAAAAAGCGACGATGCTGGGCTTTTCCACGTTCGCGGAATTGAGTTTGGCAGCGAAAATGGCGCCGTCGGTTTCAGCGGTGGAACAATTACTTGGTGAACTGCGAACTGCGGCCTTGCCGAAAGCGCGTACTGAACTTGATGAATTGACGGCATTTGCTCGCCAGCAAAGCGGTGATGCAGGTTTAGTATTGGCCCATTGGGACATGGGCTTCTGGGCTGAGCGTCAGCGCGAACAACGTTATCGCTACACCGACGAAGA
>JAYVSL010000204.1:0-3780 GCA_043775355.1 Planctomycetota bacterium | reverse complement strand
CAGTAGCTTCGGTTGACGCAGCGACGGAAAGGATGCGATTAAAATCGATCACGGCGATGTTTAATCGCAATTTCATCGGCTCATCGGCCACATTTTTACGCACACCTGCGGGCATCGGGCCACGAGCCGACAACTCGCCGCCCGTCACAATCATGACTGGTTCACTAATCGCTTCGATTGCTGCCTGTGCCAATATCAGCGCCGACGTACTGCCCTCGAGGACCAGCGTTAATTCGTACGCACCTGCAATTTCGGCAATTGGGCCACTCAGCATTTTCGCCGTGTCGCCCGAACCTTTCCAAACAACCTCTTTGATGATGACCGGACGTTTGGTTTCAAGATCCGCTTCGCGTTGATTCTTCACTACTGGATTTGCAACTACGGTTGATTTGCTTGCCATCAGGGCGTCGCTGATTGTACGCATGATGTGAAATTGTGCCGTCAGCTTAGCATGTTCGCTTGCCGCCGTGGTTATTTCACCCTTGGTATAAAAGCCGACCCGCGCACGCACATCTTTGCCGTTTTCAAAGTCGCTCTCATCTCTGGATTTGGGGTCAACCACCAGAACATTTGCCTTCTGGAGCGCCAACATGACATCCTTGGTTTTTTTGCTGTATGCGGTGTACCAAGCAAACAGATCGCTGCTTTCAGCAATACTTTCATGGAGAGCGGAGCTGCGTCCGGCGAGATCTTTTTTAATGGCAGTCAGTTGTTGATTGTATTTATCCACATGCGGCTGCAGCACGCCCTTCCACTGTGGCGTCAGCAGATATTCTTCGGTTAAGCGCTTAATGTCTTCCGTCTTTTCTGCATCATAAACGCCTGAGGGAGCATGATCGGCGCGCTTATGTAACTCTTGGAGCTTCTTGAATTCGGTGTCGAGTTTTTGCTTTACGACTTCGGGTGTCGCACCGGACTCATCTTCGATCGGCCAGAAGGCAAGGAGGCCGAGTTCTATCACCACCACCACTCCGGAAACGATCCAGAAAGTATACGGCTTAAGCTTTTTTGCGTCCATGGTGAGCTCCTTTCAATGGCCCGTAGCAGGGGCGGCGGCAACGGTGCTCATATTGGCAAAATGACATTCGAAGGTCACGATTCGCATTGGCAACTTTTCGTCTTTTTTAATCGATTTAAACGTACCCTTTGCCGCATCTACCTGGGTATTATCAACTAGCCAATACACGTCTTCGCCAGCTGCTTCATTCCTGATCTGCGCTTCCGAAAAAAGATGATCCGCTGTATAGAAGCCCTTTAAATAATCGGGCACCGGCAACACCTTAAATTTATCAACAATTTGCTGTGGCAGCGCATTCAATGCATCTCCACGTGGAATACGAACTTTAATGCGAACCAAACGATCCGAACCTAACGGTTGAAATGGGCCGTTTTCTTTCCCGTAAGGGAATGGCTGGACCTCAATACTCTCTAGGTAAATAGCTTGTAATTGTGGTGGCCCACTCTTTTCAGGCGCGATCGCATCAGGGTTTATCAATCCCTTTTCTTTAATGAAATCCTGAAGGACACCCAAAACGCCCTCGAAAGCTGCATGAACGACACCCTTACGGCCATAGGCGGTATAACTTTTTAGATTCGCTGCCAGAGGGGCGACTTCCGCTAGTACCTTACTCGAATCTTTTACCCGCGCGTCATTATCTTCGTATTTCTTGGTGATCACACGCGACATTGCCGCATTTGCCGTCATCACACTGTTTACCACCCAAAGATTAACCGCAAATGCTACACCCAACAAGAAGATGATAACCAAGGCCGCCCAACGCTTAGACTTGAGCACTCGCTCCAGCTGCTCGGTCGTCGACAAGAGATTGACATTCGCCTTAGCGATCCCAGTTCCCTGTAACCCCAGGCCAATGGCAACGCCCAGCGACTGCAAATCTCTTAAAAAGTGTTCGCGGTCAATCCCACCGGCAACTTGGATTTTATTTAAATCTTCAAGAATATTGACGGTGTACCGCAAGCGCTCAGCAATGTATTCCGGCATGTTGGGCAACCGAAACGTATTGCCAGAAATGACGATATTTTCTAATTTAGCGCTAGTATTTTGTGATTTATAGAAGCCAAGCGAGCGCTGCACTTCGCTGGTCAACTCATTGAGCGTACCTTCGAGAACCTTGAAGATCTTCTCTGCCTGACGGCTGTCGCCAATCTGACGCTTGAGCGTTTCGGCTTCTTCAAAAGAAACACGGAACTTCTTCATGAACACTTTGGTCACATCGTTGCCAGATAAGGCCAACGTCCGCATCCATAACGTTTCACCCTGGTACAACACTAAGTCTGTATTTTCAGCGCCAACATCCAGAATGATCACGGTTTCATCGTCAGGGAATTCCTGATCGAAACGGACGAAATTATACAGCGCCAGACTGGAAACTGACACGCCCACTAAATTGATGCCGGCGCGCTTGCATTTACGCACGAGCTCATCTGTCAGCTCTCGCTTCGCAGCAAAGAGCGCGACATCATTGGATGAGCCATCCGGATTGGGCGACAGATGATAACCCCATTCCACTTCCTCGAAGTTACCAGGGATCTGCTGGCGAGCTTCCAGCTCGACCATCGTGGCGACTTTCTTCGGATTCAAGACTGGAATATTGATGGTTCGCGAAAAAATCTGTCGACCCGAAAGCGAAGCGATTACCGGTATGGCACCAAACTCTTCGTGCTGAGCCAACAGCTGAAGTGCCTTGACCACCGCTTCATCACGGTCGCCTTCTTCACTCACCACGATGGGCTCAATGGCATAGCCCATCACTGAAACAGCATTGCCGTTTCGAGCAATTTTCGCTGCTTTAATACTGGAATGCCCGATATCGAGACCCCAGACGATCGGATATTTTTCCATAAGCTGCTTTCAGACAATGGATTGAAGACCAGAAATTGAAGTGGTCTGACTATAGTGAAGCGCCATGGCCGGGTCAAAGGCGCCTACAAGTTGGCTTTTTTCGGTGTGTGAGAGCCAGTACGTCAACCGAACCGCCGCCAGTCAACAGAACCGCAACGAGTCATTTCATGATCCAGCTCTCGCCATCGAAGTCTGAGGCTTTCGCCCAGCAAATGTGACGATACATATTCGCCGCTCTGAAATTTACAGGGACCTGTGGCAGAGCGGTTGAATGCACCGGTTTTGAAAACCGGCAGACCCGAAAGGGTCTCGTGAGTTCGAATCTCACCGGGTCCGATTTTTTATGCATGCATGACAAATACATAGCGTTGCTTCAAGCCGCGGCGCGGGCGATGTTGCCCTTGCCGCTGGCGTGGTTCGCCGTGGGTTGAAATGACGGGTGTTGGACTTGGCCTGAGCGTGGGTGTTTTGCTCAGCTTGGTGGGGCGATGGGTGTGGTGGTTCGTTCAGTGGCGGGGCGTGTGGCTCCTGGGCTGCGGTCGGTGTGATCGCGGCATGCGGTGAAATTCGTCGTTGTGGTTAGGTGTTCATGCGGGGATTTTTGCCTCCATGGGGGTTTGTGATTTTCCGGTTTTTCGCAGGCGTTTTAGGATTTTCCCTCGTTCGGTGCGGGTTGGTCGTGGGCATGGTCCCGGGATGCGGTGGTAGTGTCCGTTGCCGCAGATGGGGCAGCGATTGCGTTCGTGTGGTGTGGGCGGTGGTGGCGGTGTGGGCGGTGGTGATGGTGGAGTCATTCCGCAGAGGGCTTGTCTGACGACGTTGAGTTTGGTGGCTCGATGGGCGGTGCTCCAGAGTCCGCGAAAGCGGATGCGTTGAAAATGCGGTGGTAATATATGTTGTGCGAATCGGCGGAGAAA
>JAYVSL010000203.1:0-14373 GCA_043775355.1 Planctomycetota bacterium | reverse complement strand
CAATCTCTAGTCTTTGTTTTTCACCATCACCGACTCGATTGCCCCTGGCCGACGAGGACGTCGGCGGTCCCAGGACGGGGATGAATTGCCACGGGCCGGCAGGCTGCCGGCGGTCCCAGGACGACGGGGGAGATTGCCACGGGCCGGCAGGCTGCCGGCGGTCCCAGGCCTTGCTGACTGCGCTACTGTGGTTCGATGACCAGTGCGACGCCGCCATAGCGTTTAGCTAGGTCATCTTTTGTCAGTGATTTGGGTTCATGCCGCAAAGGGTCGTGCAGCGTGACGCCGACGCCGGTGCCGACGATGGTGATGGCGTGGCGTATTTCGGGGAAATCGATGACGGCGACGCGGCCCACTTCGCAGAGGTGATCGATGGTGGCGTGGCTCATGCGGACTTTCCATGGCGAATCGGCCAGAGATAGAATCAGACCGCGATAGGTATTAAAAACCGTGGTGCCGTGATCGGGGACGGTCAAACAGCGATCTGCCATCTGGCGTTCGCTGACGATGATGCCGACGTACGACACCGCGATGGCAGCGGCGCACGGTGCACAGGTGAAGGGTGTGGATTGGCTGAGGTGATGAGCGGCGTTCGGCGTTTGCTCGCTGCCTATTTGCGGACGGCTGACCATCCACCAGGTACCGAATACTCCCAGATGAATGTAGAGTCCGATGGCGAAAACCGCGACCGCCACGCGATTCCACGGCACCGTCAATTGCGGGATGGCGAGTCCAAAAAACATCATGGCGAAAAGTGGCAACCAATAGGAATTCAGGAAGACGTACCAACTCCAAGGGAAACACGCCACTTCCCACACCGGGAAATGAGTCAGCACCGATTTGAAAATTAAAATCCCAAGAACAGCGCCAGCCGCCATCAACCGCCACCGTTGACCTTGTCGTGCTATGAACCAGGCGAGCGCGAATACGGCGACGCCAATGGTATTGAGCACCACATACGGCAACCAACCGTCCACCGCGTTAGCCCGTTATTCCCACTCAATCGTGCCGGGTGGCTTGCTGGTGATGTCGTAGACCACGCGGTTGATGCCGCGCACTTCGTTGATGATGCGATTCGACATGGTGCCGAGTACGTCGTACGGAATCTTTGCCCAGTCGGCGGTCATGCCATCGCTGGAGGTCACGGCGCGCACGGCGCAAGCTTGTTCGTAGGTGCGTTCATCACCCATCACGCCGACGCTTTTCACTGGCAGCAACACCGCGAACGCTTGCCAAATAGCGCGTTCTAGGCCGGCTTTTGCCACTTCTTCGCGAACGATGGCGTCGGCTTCTTGCAGGATGCGAATGCGTTCGGGCGTGATGTCGCCAAGAATTCGCACGGCCAAACCAGGACCAGGGAACGGCTGACGCCACACGACGGTGTCGGATAAACCGAGTTCGGTGCCGATGGCACGGACTTCATCCTTAAATAAAAAGCGGAATGGTTCGACCAAACCCAGGCCCAGATCCGCCGGTAATCCACCGACGTTGTGGTGACTCTTGATCACGCTGGCTGGACCGCCGTGGACCGAAATTGATTCGATGACATCGGGATAGAGCGTGCCCTGGGCAAGAAACTTTACTTGGCCGCCGCTTTTCTTTTTGATGCGCTTGGCTTCGTCTTTGAACACCGCGACGAATTCGTGACCGATGATTTTGCGCTTCTTCTCCGGATCGGCGACGCCTTTGAGTTTGGTCAAGAAGCGCTTGGTCGCATCAACGTAGTCCAGGTTGATGCCAATGTGTTTGGCAAACAACGAACGCACGCCTTCAGCTTCGTCTTTTCGTAGCAGACCATTGTTGACAAATATGCAGGTTAAACGTTTACCAATCGCCTTGTGCAGCAACACCGCCGCCACCGACGAATCGACGCCGCCGGATAAGCCAAGAATGACACGATCTTTGCCGACCAACGTGCGAATGCGTTCGATTTCTTCTGCAATGAACGCGCCCATCTTCCAGTCGCCTTTGCAACCGCAGATGCCCTTGAGGAAGTTCGTGATGATGCCTTTGCCGTGATCGGTGTGGGCGACTTCGGGATGAAATTGAACGCCATAGAAATTGAGCTTGGGCACATGCACCGCAGCCAATGGACAATTATCGGATTCGGCGATCACCACCGCGCCAGGAATCTTGGTAATGCGATCGCCGTGCGACATCCAAACGGTCTGCTTTTTCGGCAGTTTGGTAAATAGTGGCGAAGATCCCTTCACCCGCAATTCGGTGCGGCCAAATTCGCGATGATCAGCGCGAATGACTTTGCCGCCGCTGGCCTGCGCCGTTGCCTGCATGCCATAACAAATGCCCAGCACCGGCACGCCGAGCTTGTAGACGCCGAGGTCAGCTTGAGGCGCGCCCTTGAGGTACACCGATGCGGGACCACCCGAAAGAATCACGCCCTTGAGGCCAGCGAGATTGATCTCGGCCAGCGGCATGCGGCAGGAAACGATTTCACAATACACTTTCGCCTCACGCACCCGTCGCGCGATGAGCTGGGTTACCTGCGAGCCGAAGTCGATGATGATGATTTTGTCGTGCATGTGGGGTAGTTCCGAGCTACGAGCTGCGAGCTACGAGCTGCGAGTCGGCGTGACTCGTAGCTCGCAGCTCGTAGCTCGTAGCTATTCCGGCTATTCCGGTCTGTAGTTAGGGGCTTCTTTAGTGATGGTCACGTCGTGCGGATGGCTTTCTTTGAGTCCGGACGCCGTCATCCGCCGGAAAATCG
The DNA here is from genome assembly GCA_043775355.1 of Planctomycetota bacterium. Lineage (GTDB taxonomy): Bacteria > Planctomycetota > UBA11346 > UBA11346 > UBA11346 > BOG-1363. The sequence continues at coordinate 11,648 of JAYVSL010000203.1, read as the reverse complement.
CCACTTTCTGCAGCGTCGGAATATCTTTCGCTCCGCAGTAACCGAGAGCGGCCTTCAAGCCGCCGACGAGTTGATAGACCACCGTCGCCAATGGGCCTTTGCTTGGCACCATGCCTTCGATGCCCTCTGCAACCAGTTTGTCAGCGGCGCCTTTGCCGTCTTGAAAATAGCGATCCGCCGAACCATGGCGTTGCACCATCGCGCCGATGGAACCCATGCCACGGTACGCCTTGAATTGACGGCCTTGATAAATGATCGCTTCGCCTGGGGATTCATCGCAACCAGCGAGCATGGAGCCGAGCATGACGCAGGCGGCTCCGGCAGCGATGGCTTTGGCGACATCGCCAGAATATTTGATGCCACCGTCGGCGATCACGGGAATTCCTGCTTTCGTCGCGACTTTGCAGGCTTCCATCACTGCGGTGATTTGCGGCACGCCCACGCCAGCAACCACGCGGGTGGTGCAAATCGAGCCTGGGCCGATGCCTACTTTAATCGCGTCAGCGCCAGCTTTGATCAAATCGCGGGCGGCTTCGGCGGTAGCAATGTTGCCCGCAATGATGTCGATATCGTGATGCTTTTTCAGGCGTTTGACGGTGTCGATAATGTTTTTCGAGTGACCGTGCGCGCTGTCGACGGTAATGACGTCGACACCGGCTTTGATCAGCGCCGCCGCCCGTTCATCATCGCCCGCGCCAATCGCCGCGCCCACGCGCAGACGGCCACGAGCATCTTTGCAGGCGGTGGGATATTGCTCTTGGCGTTCTAAATCTTTGATGGTGATCAAGCCAACCAAGTCGCCCTTGCCGTTGGTCAGAATCAGCTTTTCAACCTTGGCTTGATAGAGCAGATCCTTGGCATCTGACAATTTGATATTTGGACGCGCGGTCACCAGTTGCTTCGACATGATCTCGCGAATCGGGGTGGTCGGATTGCGCTGATATTTCAGGTCGCGCCGCGTGACGATGCCAACCACGCGCACGCCGTCGACCACGGGAATGCCGGAAATATGGTGCTTTTCCATCACCGCCAACGCGTCGCCAACGGTTGCGGTAATCGGCAAGGTCTTGGGATCGGTGATCACGCCGTTTTCGGAACGCTTGACTTTTTCAACTTCAATCGCCTGCGCTTCGATCGACAGATTTTTATGAATAATGCCGATGCCACCCATCTGCGCGAGGGCGATTGCCAAGCGCGCTTCGGTGACGGTATCCATCGCCGACGACAAGATCGGCACATGCAGGCGAATGCGCTTGGTCAGCCACGTACCAACGTCCGTGTCCTTCGGCACCACATCACTGCGGTTGGGCACCAGCAGGAGGTCATCGAAGGTTAAACCGTCTTCAGTCAGAATCTTTGCCATGGCGCACCGCTCCGGAGGGGGCTAATCGGTGGAAGGCGGCGCAGTGTAGAACGGTGAGGAGTGAAGCAACTGGGGGCGGGGCGCGGCTTTCGGCACGGCTTACGGCGGTGCCTCGCAAGCTCAGGCTCTCCCTGCTCGGTGGCGTCCTGCGAATCCGCGGCTACAAGGCCGCGCATGCGCGCAGAACTACGTTATCGGCTGATTTTTGGCATCACCATCGCCGGACTGGCGATTGGGGCGGTTGCTCATGATTTGGCTCGCACCAGCCACTTGGGCTTGTTGGTCGTAGGTTTGGTCTTTGCGATCGCTGGCTGCATCGAATTTACTCGACTGGCGCGTTCACACGCGACGCATGCCCGACTGGCGCCGTTGGTGGTGGTGGTGGTGGCATTGGTCTTCGAAGCACACCTGCATCGCGGCCCGATGACGCTCTTAGATGGCAGCATGCTGACGCTCAGCGATGGCGGCTTGCCGTTGGTCGCTCTTATTTTGGGACTTGGCCTACTGTGGACGGTGATGGCGCAGATGTTCCGTTACGCGACGGAGAATTTCTTTGCCAACGTCGGCAGCACATTGTTCGGCATGATCTACCTTGGCATTTCTATGCATATGCTGCAACGTCTCGCGCTGAGCGATTCGCCAGATAATGTGTATCGTGGCACGCAGCTGGTTTTGCTATTTCTAGCCACCACCAAACTTGGCGATGTCGCCGCCTATTTTGGCGGTCGAGCCCTTGGTCGGCACAAGATGTCCCCGCGCATCAGCCCTGGAAAAACCTGGGAGGGCTTCGCCTTCAGCTTTGTCGGAGCCATCGGCGGCGCGTACCTATTCACCTGGATACTGGCGCTGACGTGCGACCATCAACCCTTCGACGCGTGGTGGAAACCATTGGTGTGGGCGCTGGTCCTTGGCCCACTGGGCGTGGCTGGTGATTTAGCCGAAAGTGCGATGAAACGTGACGCCGCCGTTAAAGACAGTGGCACCGCAGTGCCTGGTTTTGGCGGCTTTCTTGATATTTTGGACGCGCTGATTCTGTCCGCCCCGATCGCGTATCTGCTCGCCCTGGTGCTATGAGAATTGAAACGGAAATTGAACCCAGACCGGCGGAGCCGGAACCAAAGCTGCGTTTAGGTTGATCCGAAGACGGTGGGGCAGACGCCAAACGTGGATATAACGTTTGAGCGTAGCAGTCGACCTAACCTACGTCCAAATTTCGAAAACCGTCAGGAGCCTCACCATGATGCGCATCGTCTGTCTTTTCCTTTTCGCACTCACGATCACCGCTGCCGAGAACCTCACCCCCGATTCGCTCTACGGAATCTGGGTCGTCGATGAAAAGGCCCTGACCAAAGATCAGAAAGAAGCACGCACGGCGGTTGCCCAAGTCGAGAACTTCGGCGTAAACTTAACCCTGCGCACTGCACGAATCATCTTCGCCAAAGACACCGTCATCGCCGGCATGTGGCGCCTTGATGAAGCCACACCCACCACCGCCACGATGGTGGTCCAACCCAAGGGTGGCGATGAACGACGGTATCATCTGACTTTAGAAAAAGGTCGTCTCGTCATCGCTGAATGTCCTGGGAAATTGCCGTTGAAGAATTCGCGTTGAGATTTGCTTAACTCATAGTCGCCAAGAGCGCATATTTAAAAAAGACTCTGCAGCGTTTCGCGTGGGTCTTTGGCGACGCAGAGCCTAAATAAAGTCGCCATTCATTCTTTTCACCAACTCAATCCCGACCTAATCCAACAGCGCCAAAAGTTCCCGCGGATGATCAATCACATGATCAAAATCCAAGCTCAACAATTTTTCCCGCGAATGAATTCCCCAAGTCACACCAACGCTGCGCACACCTGCGGCTTGGGCGGCTTCGCTGTCGTTTTCGCTGTCGCCGACGAATAAAATGCGATCAAGGGAAACGCCCAGGGCAGCGGCGGCTTGATGAATTCCGGCGGGATTTGGCTTCGGTGCACTCACGTCATCTTCGCCATAGGTCAGCGCGAGATGTTGGCTGAGGCCGAGGTGTTTGACGATGATGCGCACGACCTCGCCTTGGTTATTGCTGATCACACCTTGAGCAATGCCACGACCGGCGATGGTAGCGAGTAATTCGGCGACGCCGTCGTAGGCAGTGGCCAAGCGCGGGCCAAGGACGCGCGCCTCAGCATAAAATTCCTCCGCCAAGCGACGCTGCACGAGCGGATCGCTGACCCGTGCGTGATGACCCATACGCGGGGCGGTGGCCAACACCATCGCAGCGATCACGACTTCTGGTGTTTCGACCGGGTAACCATTTTTTGCTAATACGCCGTTGGTCGCTGCTACTACCACGGGCAATGAATTCACCAGGGTGCCGTCGTGATCGTAAAGGATCGCGGATATCCGATGTTCGATGTCCGATGTCCGATGTCCGATGTCAGTTTGTGCCACGATTTTATTGGTTCTTGGACATCGGTGAACGACTATCGCTTCGCCTTTGGCTCAGCTGCCTAGAGTCCTTGAGAGTTGGGAGTTTGACTCAGAAATTAAAGTTTATGTCAGTCGAGGAAGGCACGAGCGCGGGTCCAGGGCCGGCGAGGCCCTGGCAGGCGTAGCGGACAGAGTCCGCGAACAACAATCCCCCGAGCGCGCCTGCGCGCGCGAGCGGGGACGGGCTTGGTTTTGCGTAGCAAAACGCCCCGGCGCAGCCGGGGTCGCAACAGACTGATCACCGCGCAGCGGTGACATGCGCAGCATGCGAGCCGCGCAGCGGCGAAGTCGGGCTGGGGCGCAAGCCCCGCTAGATGAATTCGCAGAGATACGCCGTTGGCGCGGTGGCTTTGACATCGAAGCCGCTTTTGCCGGCGATTTCGAAGCTGGTGCCGGCGGCGTAAACGATCCAGGCGCCTTCTTTGGTGAAGCGGGCCTGCAATTCGCCGCTGACCACGGTCATGCGTTCTGGCGCATCAGTGCCGAAGTGAAATTCGCCGGGCAGAATCACCCCAGCAGTTTGTTTGCGGCCATGACGTTCAAAACCCAGGCTTTGGACTTTGCCGTCGAAGTAGGAATTATGTTTCAGCATAGGGCGCGGAACTTTGGTGATGTCGTTCGCTCGTCCAGCGATTTGTCGCCGTAAGCCTGCATGGTGAAATGCATGGTGAAATGCATGGTGAAGAGTCGGTCAGGTAAATTTGTTGAAAACATGTGAATTTCCCGCGTAGCTGACACTCTGCAAGAGTTTCGTCTGACGTTGGAAGGATTATGACGCAAAGACGCCAAGGATATTAAGGATTAGACTCGAAATCTAGGTGATCAACGACCTCACCAAACCGGTGATTTTACTGCAAGTCCTTTACGTTCTTGGCAGCTTTGCGGTACAATAATCCTCTTCGCCTTTTTATAGGTTTAAAGAATTCTCAAACAGCCCGATGCCAACGTCCACGGTGAAAGAGCTGCATCAGCCCTAAGAGCAAAAACAATCCGGCAAACGAGGCGATGGAGCCGAAGCCGCACTTCTTGCTCGTCGATGGATCATTGGCGTTGGCAATGGTCAGCTGAAACGTGTCAGTCGTCGTACCGCCAAAGGAATCGTCGGCCGTCACTACTATGGTATGAACCCCCTCTGCTGATGTCGGTGGGTTGCCGCTGATGGTGCGAGAGGTCGAATCGATGCCAGCCCAAGATGGGAACTCGGTTCCATCCATAGTAGCGCGATAAATCAGGGCATCTCCGTCCGCGTCAGTGAAGGTTCCACTGACGAACGTTGACCCCTTGGTCCCGGATCCATCCCAGCTTTGATCAGGTATAGATATGGCAACAACAGGAGCGTGGTTTGCCGGCGAGGTCACCGGAGCAGCGACGCCCTGAATCATCAATTTGGGCGTATTGACTCCCAAAACGAGCGCCATGGTCGCGGTGGGGTGATAACGCGATGCCATATAATATCCGTTGTCGGCGTAATCTCGGCCCGGCAACAATACGAAAGAACCGTCATGGCAACGCATCATGTTGATAAAAGCTTTGTGATAATCAAAAACCGTGCGCATGGCCACGCTGTCCCCAGAGGTGGCGGCGCCCATTAATCCCCACATGATTCCGAGATTTGCGTCAGCATGTCCGTCGGGAAGACTTTTGTAGGCACTTTTCATGTAACTTTTGTACAAGAGTAAGTAATTTGCCGAGTCAGAAAATTCTGGACTCAGTTTATGCGCAATCATCGCAGCGCCGGTACGACCAACATAATTATCACCACTGGTCGAATTTTTCCATGCCACCGAATCAACCGGCCCATTGTTCATGGTGAATTCGCCACCATAGGCCACGTATCCGGCCGCGTTGGTGCCATGATGAATGAAGTCCATGGCGCGCTGAACATGGTCAGGTTTCAACCGTGCTCCGCAGCGTGCAGCGCACTGCCAAGCCGTAAGCGCAAGGATGGTGGTATTCTGCATCGGGCCGTAGCCATTGGGGCCGTAGCCGCCATTCGGATCATATCCAGGAATGTACGCTCCATGACCGAACCCTCCACTATACAATTGCTGGGCAGCATCAGCCCCTCCTGCCGGATTCCATACGACAATGTGCCCCGAATACTGCGCTTTTTCAAGGTATTCAACCAACGTTTTCATCATTGGCAAAACCGACGCATCATTTGTCAGATGATAATATTCACAGATGGTGATGAGTTGGTGCGATAAATTCCATGTCCAGGTCCCTGCCGTTGGGCTCTCATGGCTCCAATTGACGGCCATGGTTTTACCCAAATTTTGTTGAGCGACATCATCGCTGGTCAAAAGTGCCAGCGTTACGGCGGCGTGTGCATGCGATTGCCAAACATTTCGTGCATCAGCATGATCAGCAAAATACTGCAACGCCTTCGCGCGGATCGCCGTCGATTTTGGACAATTGATGGGAAAGGTCGCTGAAAAAGAACCAAGCAACTCTAAGTCGATGGTTACATTTTGCGCCGTAGTTCCCCGCATAACATTCAGCACCAGCTTACCATCACTGCCTTCCGCCTGTTCAATGGCATTACCAAAATCCATGATCGGACCTTCATAGCCGTGAACGCCACCAAAATGATGGGACGCGAACGGTCTACCAAAAACTCCAGTAATGACGTCTTCCAGCATCAGGCGACCGACCGCTGGTGAACTCGCAAAGATATAACGGACAATAAATGTATTTTGCGTCAGCACCGCACGTGCACCTGTCGGACCAAGATTTACTAAGAAACCGGGAACCTCCTTGTCGGGAAGATTATTTTCCGTCGGAGTCGTCCACCGTCCTTGATTAGTCGAATCCGCAACCGCGTAGATCATCGGACTCAGGAACACGCTCACGCTGAACAAGCTGAGCAGCATCATCAAGGGCTTTGCATAGAACATGAGCGTTCCTCTCTATAAAATGAAGCAGTCTTTTGATCGGCGGTCAATCGCTCTGATCTTCCATAAAAACTATCTTTTCTAGGGCACTTTGGAGGTAGCTCGTCCTCTCATGCACGCCAGCAGTAGTCGCCTGTACTTAGACAAGTCACTCACTTACCTAGACATTTTATGTTTAATCCGCTTTATTTACTCAATTCATCGTCCCAAATTGATTGCCCATTATCTTGAATGGGAAGGCTGCGCTCCGGACTCAAATATGGACCAATTATTAGTAAAGAGACGAAATAAAATACCATTGTCGAGCGCATGGCGCATGAGTACCGCTACGGACTGATCCAGCATGCAGGACAATGACTCGGCACCAGGCGTAGATCAGGAGCATCGACGGCAAGACGACGCAGGATGGCGAACGTTGCGTAATAACCATCGGTCGATGCGTTCAACCAGTGGCTCAGTCGCGACGGCAGACGATTTTCCGTGAGCGCAGCCGAGGTCCACGCAGCATCGGCGATCAGGAACAACGGCCGAGCGTCTGGCGGACGCACTACCAACCCTACTTGACCATCGGCATGACCGGGCAACGGAACAATTAACAGTTGGCCATCGCCTGCAAGGCCGTGCCCAGGTAAACCGCCTGGGCCGAGCGCCGTGAAATTCGCACAAGTGAGCAAATGCGTGCGGCGGTCGAGATCATCTGGTAACAGAGCCGGCAGAACCCCTCGTAGCAAGTTCCCCCAACGCCCGCGCTGGCGCAGGGCCGCGCGCGCATCTTAGACCATGCCCCAAGCATGATGCCCGACCACAAGGCCGGGCATCATGGACTGCCATGCAGTCTGGCCTTCGGCTTGGCGCTTGACCCCAGCACCACCTGGGTTTCTCCTTTCAACTGACTTACTCTTCATCATGACCATCTCCTGACGCTTGGCCAGTTACGCCAAAACGTCGTTAACCGCGAGTCTGTTAAAACCGGGCAAGTCCAGACTCCTCCATCGGCGATCAACCCCTGCGCAATGCGTTGGGGTCGATCAACCTCCAATAACGAATCGATCCCATGCCCGCTGAAACTCACTCTCAAATCGCCAGCTTCATCTGGAGCATCTGCAATCTGCTCCGCGGCCCGTACAAGCGGAACGAGTATCGCAAAGTCATCCTGCCGCTGACCGTCTTGCGGCGCTTCGATTGCATCCTTGCGCCGACCAAAGCTACCGTGCTGAAGGAGCACGCTGTCATCAAGGCCAAGCCGGAAAACCTCATCCGCAACAAGCTGTGCTCCATCACCGGCCACGCGTTTTACAATCTCTCCAAGCTCGACCTCCCGCGATTGCTCGACGACCCCAACCAGCTCGCGCCGAATCTCAACAGCTACATCAACGGCTTCTCGCCCAACGTCCGCGCCATCATGGAGCGGTTCAAGTTCAACGAGGAAATCGCGACGATGGCAGAGAAGGACCTGCTCTACCTCGTCGTCAAACAGTTCGCCGCCATCGATCTCTCGCCCGCCCGCGTGGACAACATCCAGATGGGCTACGTCTTCGAGGAACTCATCCGGATCGGCGCGGAACAATCGAATGAGGAGGCCGGAGAGCACTTCACGCCGCGCGAGGTGATCAAACTCATGGTCAATCTCCTGCTCTCGCCAGAGAAAGACCTCGCCCGCAGCCACGTCGTCAAAACCATCTACGATCCCGCCTGCGGCACGGGTGGCATGCTGTCGGTCGCCGAAAAATACATCCGCGATCTGAACCGAGACGCCCAGCCCAAGCTCTTCGGCCAGGACTGGAACGACGGGGCCTGGGCCGTCTGCAAGTCTGACATGCTCATCAAGGGCGAAGACGCGGACAACATCATCCTCGGTGACACTTTCACCAAGGACGGTTTCGACCGCGACGCCGACAACAAGAAGTGGACCTTCGACTACATGCTCGCCAACCCGCCCTTCGGCGTGGAGTGGAAACAGCAGGTCAAATACATCGAAAATGAAAAAGACACCCTCGGCTTCAGCGGGCGTTTCGGTGCCGGCACGCCGCGCGTGAATGACGGCGCGCTACTCTTCCTCCAGCACATGCTGGCCAAGGTGCGCGCCCCGCAGGACGGCGGCAGCCGCCTTGCCATCGTCTTCAATGGCTCGCCCTTGTTCACCGGCGACGCTGGCGGCGGCGAGAGCGAGATCCGTCGTTGGATCATCGAAAACGATTGGCTGGAAGTCATCGTCGCCCTGCCTGAGCAGCTCTTCTACAACACCGGCATCTCGACCTACCTGTGGGTGCTTACCAATCGCAAGGAAAAGCCCCGCAAGGGCAAGGTGCAGCTCATCGATGCCCGCCAGTTCTGGGTGCAGATGGAAAAAAGTCTCGGCAACAAACGCCGCCGCATCGGCGACCCCGCCGACAAGGGGAAAGATCCCGACCACATCGGCGAACTCACCAAAATCGTCGGCGACTTCCGTGATGGTCAGACGCGCACCTTCACCGAGGAAGACCCCATCACGCATCAGCCCGTCCAGCGCCAGCGCGTGGTCAGCAAGATTTTCGCCAATGCAGACTTCGGCTATCACAAGATCACCGTCGAGCGCCCGCTGAAGTTGAACTTCCAGGCCAGCGCCGAACGCATCGCCCGGCTCGACGACGAGAGCGGTTTCAAGAACCTCGCCACCAGTGCCAAGAAAGACCCCGCCGTCCGCCAGCAAGAGATCGAAGCCGGCAAAGCGCGTCAGGAAAAAATTCGCGACCTGCTCCGCGCTTTCGGCAAGGCCACCAAGGGAAAGCTCTTCAAGGACCGCAAAACCTTCCTCACCGAACTCCGCGCGATCGACCGCGCGCGCGATGTGGGCCTGAGCGCCCAGGAACTGAAGGCCGTGCTCGCCGCGCTCGGCGAACGCGACGAGACTGCCGATATCTGTCGCGACCGCGACGGCCAGCCCGAACCCGACGCCGACCTGCGCGACACCGAGACCGTGCCGCTGACCGAAAGCATCGAAGCCTATTTCAAGCGCGAGGTGCTGCCCCACGTGCCCGATGCGTGGATCGACACCACCAAGACCAAGGTCGGCTACGAGATCCCGCTCAACCGCCACTTCTACCGCTACGAACCGCCGCGCCCCCTGGACGTCATCGAGACCGACATCAAACGGCTTGAAGGCGAGATCCTCGACCTGCTCAAGGAAGTCACGGCGTGAGCGACGAATCCCCACCACCATCCAGCCTCATCCTCTACCAGACGGAAGATGGCCGCACGCGCATCCAATGCCGCTTTGAGCATGGGAATGTCTGGATGACGCAGGCATTGATGGCGGAACTGTTCCAAACCACGCCGCAAAACATCACGCTCCATCTCCGGGCGATTTACGCCGAGATGGAAGTGAGCGAGTCGGCAACGTGTAAGGATTACTTACAAGTTCGAACAGAAGGCGGGCGGCAGATTCAACGGACGCTACGGCACTACAGCCTGGAAGCGATTCTGGCCGTGGGCTACCGCGTGCGCTCGGCACGCGGCACGCAGTTCCGCCAGTGGGCCACGGCGCGCTTGCAGGAGTATCTCGTCAAGGGCTTCGCGATGGACGACGAGCGGCTGAAGAACCCGCCCGGCAAAGGCCATCAGGATTACTTCGACGAGTTGCTGGGTCGCATCCGCGACATCCGCTCCTCGGAACGGCGTTTCTACCAGAAGGTGCTCGATATCTACGCGACCAGCGTGGATTACGACCCCGCAGCCGGGGCATCGCAGCAGTTCTTCGCCACGGTGCAGAACAAGATGCACTGGGCCACTCACGGTCACACGGCGGCGGAACTGATCCACCAGCGGGCCGATGCCGGGCAGCCTTTCATGGGCATGCTGACCACGCGCCCCGGCGGCCGCATGCGCAAAGAGGACTCGGCCATCGCCAAGAACTACCTCACGGAAGCCGAACTCCAGGTGCTCAACCGCATCGTCAATCTCTACATCGAATACGCAGAGTTGCAGGCGCTGGAGCGCAATCCGATGACGATGCGCGACTGGATCACGAAGTTGGACGAGTTTCTGAAAGCGTCGGGACGAAAACTGCTCGATCATGCCGGGAAGATCACCGCGGAAGCCGCCAAGGCCAAAGCCGAACGCGAATACGACCGCTATCATGCTCTGCTGGATGCCCAGCCGCGTCCGGTGGATGCGGACTTCGAGCAGACCGTGAAAAAACTGCGGCAGTTGCCGCCCCTGCCCAAGCGGAAGAAAAAGGGAGGCAAGAAATGAAGCTCCCGGCCTACCCGCGCACCAAGCCCAGCGGCGTTGAATGGCTTGGCGATGTACCGGAGCATTGGGAGATCGTTCCCTTCAAACACCGTTGTCGGCGCTTCGCTATTTATGGCGCGAACATGAGTTCCGACGAGTACGTGCCCGACGGGGTCCGGTTCTTGCGAACAACAGACATAGACGACTTCGGGCGATTACAGGCAGACGGCGTTTTCATTGAACCTGAACAAGCCCAGAAATATCTACTGAACGACCAGGACATTCTCCTTTCACGAAGTGGAACACTTGGCCGCGCCTTCATTTACTCCGCGAAGACTCATCCCGCCTGCGCGTACGCTGGCTATCTGGTGCGATTCGTTCCGTCGCCGAGGCTCAATACACGTTTCCTGTTTCATTTTACGAAGAGCCTTCCCTTTGCTGACTGGCTTCAGACGCAATTAATCTCATCCACAATCGGCAACGTGAACGGACAAAAGTACGCCCAGTGTCCGCTGCCGCTTCCTGAGCGACCAGAGCAAGACGCCATCGCGGCGTATCTGGACCGGGAGACGGGGCGGTTGGACCGGTTGGTAGGGCGGAAGCGGGAGTTGACCGAGCGGCTGAAGGAGAAGCGCACCGCGCTCATCTCCCGCACCGTCACCCGCGGCCTGCCGCCCGCCGCCGCCCGCGCCGCCGGCCTCCCCGAAAACCC
>JAYVSL010000202.1:0-4486 GCA_043775355.1 Planctomycetota bacterium | reverse complement strand
CGTGCTGGGCTCTGCCAAAATTTCGCTGACTGGCCGTGGGGACATGGTGGGCTCACTGGCCGAATCGGTGTAACCTCAGTCCAATTTCCTGGAGACCTCTGTCTATGAGAACGCTGAAACCGTCTAAGCACAGTCTTTACCATGCCGTGGAAATCGACTCGCGGGTCATTGCTGCGCCGATTCACCCGGTCATCCGCATGCCTAAGGCCCACTGCTGGTGCCAAGAACAATGAGACCAGCTGAGATGAGGCTTAAACAGAAGAGACCTGTTTTGGCAAAGGCTTGCGTTGACTTGCGTGGCGTTCGGAGACGGACGAGAAGACAAGTCACCGGTTTGACGCTTATAGGAAATGAAAACGGACGAAAGTCGCAACATTATGTAGTGCAGGAGCTTGTTATGTCGATTCCAGGCTGCCTAGGGCTAGGTATGGCGATCCCATGACTTCCCCTTTCTCCGAAGCCGAGCTGGTCGAACGCCCCGCCATGGAACTGCTGGCGTCCTTGGGCTGGTCGGTGGTCGATGCAGCCGGCGAGGAGTTCGCGGCGGACGGAAAATTGGGACGCTTATCGGCAGCCGAGGTGGTGTTGCGGCCTCGCCTGCGCGCCGCTTTGGTGCGGCTGAACCCTGGGATGGCAGCCGAGGGATTGACCCAGGCCGAGGACGCGCTGACGAAAGATCGCGGCGGCATGAGCCTGCTGGCGGCGAATCGTGAGTTGTACGGGCTCATCAAAGATGGGGTGAAGGTCGACGTGCCCGATGAGCGCGGTGTGCGGCAGGAAGCGCGCGTCCGTGTGATCGATTGGCGTAATGCGTCGGCAAACGATATCGTCGCTGTGCAACAGCTCACGGTGATCGGACCGCTTTATACCTGTCGACCGGATATCGTCGGCTTTGTCAACGGACTGCCGCTGGTGCTCATTGAATGCAAGGCTCCGAACGTACCGGCGCAACGGGCCTTCGATGACAACCTGACCAGTTATAAGCATCCACTGAATGGCATTCCTCGGCTGTGCGCTCACAACGCGGTGCTGATCGCCACCAACGGCACCGATAGTCGGGTGGGCAGTTTGAGCGCCGACTGGGACCGCTTCGGCGAGTGGAAGCGCATCGCCAGTGAGGACGAACCGCGCCGTGTGTCGCTGGAAACAGTGCTGCGTGGTGTCTGCGATCCGGTCCGTTTGCTCGATATCGTCGAGAATTTCACGGTCTTTAGCGACACGCCTGAAGGGACCATAAAAATCTTGGGACAGAATCATCAGGTCATCGGCGTCAACGCGGCAATCACCGCACTGCGGACTAAGCCCGCTGATGATCCACGGCTGGGCGTTTTCTGGCACACGCAAGGGAGCGGAAAAAGTTTCGCGATGTTGTTCTTTGCTCAAAAAGTGCTGCGGACCATTCCAGGCAATTGGACTTTTGTGGTGGTCACCGACCGGACCGAATTGGATGAGCAGATCATCAAGACCTTCACGCGAGCTGGAGCCATCAGCGAAACCGAAGGCCGCGAGTGTCCCGCCACCAGCGGGGAACGGCTCCGTGAATTATTAGGCGGAAATAACCGTTATATTTTTACGCTGATCCACAAATTTCGTGACCGCGACGTGGTAACGACACGCCAAGACGTGATCGTTTTGGCCGATGAGGCGCATCGCAGCCAGTACAGTGATCTGGCGCTGAACATGCGCGCCGCTATGCCCGGTGCTCGCTATCTTGCCTTCACCGGCACGCCGCGGCTCTTCTGGGTTTTGCGTGGGTATGTTCATTCCCAGTCATGGCATGAGGTTGAGTCCGCCGCAGAAGAACATGATGGCCATTCCGAATGTTTCTGCATTTCGGTAGCCACGGCCGGCTCGGCGGATGGCCATGATGATGCTGTTCATGCCTTCGAGTGGTCCGGTGGAGATGCGGTGCTTGCAGTAGGAGATGACGTCTTCCAAGCGGGACTCGATCATGTCGACGACTTTGTTTACGGTGGGGATGTTGGTCTTGCGGCACCAGGTCGCCCATTGCTTGAAGTGGCGGCGGGCTTCGCGGATTCCGGAGCAATTCCAGAGGTCGCGTAGGATTTCTTTTTGAGCGTGGACGGTGGCCGTTTTGAGTTTGCTCTTTTTGAGTTTGGCGAAACTGGCTTGATATTTTTTGGGAAGATTTTCTTGGCCATAAAGGAGCATTTGTCGCGTGCCAATCAGATCACGAAAACCGCCTTCAGCCAACTCGGCGGCCTCTGCGATGCGCACGTCGTTGAGCGCCTTGTTCATGTGCGCGACGACATGGAAGCGGTCGTGGACAATGGCAGGACCGGGAACCGGAAAGGCGGATTCGGCCGCCAACCGATAGGGTTCGTGCATGTCCATGGCGATGGCCTCGACGCCCTGCTTTTGCTGTTTTGTCAGGCTGTTAAGCAGGGTTTCGAGACTCGCCCGACTGTTCCCAGGAGCAGTCCCGTAAATGCAGCCGCGATCCAGGTCCATCAGCAGCGTCACGAATTTGCGGCCCTTCCGGTATGATTTCTCATCCGCAGCCAGGTGCGGCATCACCAACTCTTCGCGGCGCATCAGACCACGAACCACCGCTCGCTCCATAATGCCGCGCGCCTCGTCCCACGAAATCTTCATGATCGCACGCGCGCCTTCGACCGTCTTGGTCGATTGCAGCGCCAAGATCACGCGACCTTCAAAGGCCATCGAAAAACGCGACAGCGGCTCAGCCCAGGGAACACTCACCGTCAACACACCATGCTTCGGACAATCCGTACGAGGCATCGCCGCATGCAGAAAAGTTTTTGCCTGCCACAAATCCAAATGACGCCACACACGCTCATCACCATGATCACGGACATTGCACAACGTCCCGCAGGCCGAACACGGAAGCTGACCATGATGATGCCCAATAAAAACGTGTGCCTCCTCAGCCATAACATCCACATCAATGCGACTAATGTACCAAGGCTGCTGAAGGCGAAGAAGGGCGGTGTAAATCTTTGGGTCGGTCATGAGCGAGAGTATGGCTCAATCGGCAAAAGGGAAAGAACCCATGGGAAAGTCGGTAGAGCCCACGCCGCTGATTGCGGGCCCCGGTGGCGACGAAGTCACCCGCCAAGTCTTCGGCGATTATGTTTCGCTCTATGATTTCCAGCAGTCGGTCGAAGACAACGCCACACTGCCGTTATATTATGAGAACCGCACGCCCGAACTGGAGATCACCAATCCCGATCTTGATGCGGAACTGCTGGCGGTGGTCGAGGCTGCCGATTTGAACGAGGAAGGAGACCGCTGTAAACAGCGGACTAAAATTGCTCCGGCGACTGGTCTCATTTTAGTCCGCTGTTTACAGCTGCAGACGAAAGACTACGGACCACAGGATCGTGCTGCGACGTCGTATAAAACCGGTAGTCCATAGCCTGTGGTCTGTGGCCTTTTCATAAGCCTAGAACTGGGCGTTATTGCTCTGACGCAGCACGAGCACTACAGCTAGGAACTAGGAGCTAGGTCTCGCTCTCAGCGCACAGCTTATATAAATAAGTCTCAGCATCTGAGTCTGGAAGTTTTTCATACATGATAAATATGAGAGAATTGGGAATTTCCATGCCCGACATTTCCCCTAATCTATACATAGCACATACGCATGAGATCTTTCTTAACGCATCATCTCTCTCTAGCCCCATCGACAGCAACCTGTTAAAATGAAATATCGCAGGATCGCCTTTTATGTTTTTCTTCAAATGCATTACAAATTGGCCTGCTATATCATCAATAGCTCTATCTATTTGTTCTTTTGTAATCTTTTTTAGCTTGTTCATTCTATTCTCATTGAGCGATCTTTGCTGTCATTCGTCTGTCTTCACCGTTATTTCGGCGATTACTTTTCTTGCTCGTCCATCATGCGCGCCACTTCCATCAAGATTCCTTGCGCCGACCCTTGCAAAGTGCGGTCGACTGAGGGCAAAGCATCAGCGTGGAAGGAGAATCGCGGCGGCGGTTTATGCGCCAGTTGCACCAGGGCCTCAATGCCGTCGAGGTTGCCGACGTGCGCGTGCACGGGGCAGCCTTTGATGAGGTAGACCGACGCTTCCGCTGGACCATCGAGCAACTCAAGACGTCCACTTTTTCCGGTAACCTGGAAAAATTGCAGCAAATCCATCACGCCGCCGGTGCTAACGACGCCGGTGAACGTCGCGCTCTGCTGCTGTAAATCTTTCAGCGAGTAGCCCGGTCCCATGGTTTCGAGATTGGAAATTTGCGGAGCCTGCGCGCTCAGCGAACCGGGATCGCCGCCCGGTGGCAATACTTGCAGGCGGAACACTTGGCCGCCGATCTGCAATTGATCGCCATCGTTCATGTGCACGGGCTGGGTGATGCGATGGCTGTTCACCATTACGCCGTTGCGGCTGGCCAGATCGACCACCAGCCACGGGCCTGGCTCCGTCCAACGCATTTCGGCGTGGCGACGCGAAGCCAAAGCATCTTGCAGCAAGATGTCGACTCC
>JAYVSL010000201.1:0-9508 GCA_043775355.1 Planctomycetota bacterium | reverse complement strand
GCGATTGCCGAAAATATTCGTGACATGGCGATGCTGCGAACTCCGGTCGTGGTCGCGGTCATTGGCGAAGGCGGAAGCGGCGGCGCCCTTGGTATCGGCATTGGTGATCGCATGTTGATGCTGGAAAATAGCTATTTCTCGGTCATTTCTCCCGAAGGCTGTGCCGCCATTTTGTGGAAAGACGGCAATAAAAAAGATCTCGCTGCTGAGCGTTTGTCATTGACCGCTGGTCCCTTGAAGAAATTTGGGATTGTTGACGAGATCATCGAAGAACCTGCCGGTGGTGCACATCGTCAGCCGATTGTTACGGCGCATTTGATGCGCGATGCAGTCGTTCGCCACCTTGTTCAACTGAAAGCGCTGAGCACCGAGGCGATGCTCGATGCTCGTTATCAGAAATATCGCGCGATCGGCCAAGTGGTCGAAGCGGCAGTGGTTTGAACATGGCTATGATGCGGACCCTGCGTTCCGCGCCTGTCGTCTCAGCGTAGCGTGATATTATGATGAAGGCGATCATGATTGTGCGTCCACAACGCGCCGAGGTGTTGTGTCAGCGGCTATTAGCCGTTGGCTGGATCGAAGAACTTGAAGCGGTGGAGTGTCGCGGTTACGGACGGCAAAAAGGGCATTTGGAACAATACGAAGGCGCCGAATACGCGATTGATTTCTTGCCGAAGGTCAAGGTCACAGGTTGTTTACCTGACGAACGGTTGAGTGAATTGATAGATTTGGTGTGTTCCATCTGTCGGACGGGCCGTATCGGGGACGGAAAGATTTTTCTTACGCCAGTGGAACGACAGCTCGAATTTTGAGTCTGATTGCGCAATTCCACATCGTGATACTGTAAGTACCTATGAACATGCTCCGAACAGCACTGATGGCGTTGATGTTGTCCTTGGTCTTTGCTGGAGGCACAGCATCGTCGTTGTCCGCCGTAGAGCAGACGGCGATTAATTCGATTTGCCCGGTCACTGGCAAGGCCGTCGATGCAGCCTTACCGCCGATCATTATCACCATGGGAAAAGGTGAACGTGCACAACGAGTGATTATTGGAGTCGCTGATCGCGCATCAGCGGATAAAGTTAAAGCAAATCCCGCAGCTTATGTCGAAGCGGCGAAAGCGAATCGCAAAGTCCCGTAACGAGCAAGCGATAACAGGAATGTTAGAATAGAGGCTAGCGATTAAGCGATTTCGCGCTCAAGTGGCTTTGCTCTGCCACGCATCATGAAATGAAATCCATTGTGCAGGTGCGGTGGCAATAAAACGGGTCATGATGGTTACCAGTTCACGCATTAAGCGGTCGACTTCTTGTTGCTTTGGCGCGTTTGGATTTGCACGCAATGGACGTCCGACTTGGAGATGCATGCGCGTCAATCCGCGTCGTGCGAGGTAAACAGGAATGATGGTCGCCGAAGTTTGCACGGCGAGCGCGGCTGGGCCAAGTGGCACTGACATCATTTGCCCAGCAAATGGCAGTCGCATGCCTTGCCCAGTATAATCACGATCAGCAGCCAGTCCCAATATACGTCCTGCTTTAAGTGCACGCAAAGAACCCAGTGGAGCGCGATTCAGTGGTAAACTTTCGGCGTGCGAATTTCGTCGTAGGCCGGCAAAGATCCCGTCGATGACCTGGTCGCCGCTGCTCAGCGCGACGACGTCAATCGCCGTGGTCCATCCTAAGCGATCGCACATAGCGGCGATAAGTTCCCAATTGCAATGGACCGTTACGAGCATCGCTGGACCGGGATGTGGTTTGGTAGCGAAGACACCAAATGGATCAGAAATCGTCAAATGTGGTGCGGTGAAAAATCGTGGAGGTAATCGAGCGACGCCAAAAGACTCGTAAACATAGATGCAGAAAGTCACGTAATTGCGCCGCACTGCCCTGGTCAACGCGTCACGGCACTGCCCTGGGATAAAATGAGCGAGGTTGCGCTCGATGACCTTGCGCCCGCGCGGATCGCACCACCACGCAAGATGGCCGATGACATAACCCAATAAGCGACCCCACGACAATGGTAACAGCTGTGCGAGAGTGAGAGCTGCGCGAAAGACCCATTGGCGCAGACGTGGTGTACGAGCAAAAACATCACGGCTCATGTATATGTCCGATGTCGTTCAATGTCCGATGTCCGATGTCCGATGTCCGATGTCTGAATGCACCTAAATCCAAATGGTGCCCTTCCTCGACATCGGACATCGGACATCGGACATCGGACATAACAAAGACATCGGACATCGGACAGCGGACATCGGACACAAGAATCACAGCGTTTTCCCATCAACAAATATCAACTGTGGTTTTAATTCGCCGTGCCAGCGTCCAGCTTGCGGTTTTACCAGAAGTTCAAAGCGCGATCCGGCGCGACAGAAGGCTTCGCTGTGCGCTTTAGCGCGCCAGGCCAGGAATTCACGCATGCCGCCACCGACGTCAGTGAGCGCACCGCGCAAATGATCTCCGGTTTTTCCGAATAATCGTGGGCGTGAAATAAAGCTGGCGGCGTCAAGGCGCAGCACGGGTTCTGGATTACCGATACCGAAAGGCGCCATGTTTTCTAATGAGGTAAAAAAATCAGCATCCAGTTCGGCAATCGCGGCATCGCCGTCGTAGTCGGTGCGTGGTTGCAGATCACCGGTCGTTACCCGGTTGGCGACTTGTTGATCAAAAGCGTCACGAAAGGCATCGATCTTTGCCGGGTCGATCGACAAACCGGCGGCCATGGCGTGGCCACCACCTTTGATGATGAAAGGGCGACAAGCGTCGAGCACTTCAGCGAGATGCACTTTTGCAACGCTACGAAGACTGCCTTTGCCAAGCCCATCTTGAATAGCGATCACCGCTACCGGTCGACCAAATGCTTCGACTAGGCGGCTGGCGACGATGCCGACCACACCTTGATGCCAGCCTTCGCCAGCAAACACCAAACCGGCTCGCTGGCGTAAGCTGGGATCAGCGGCGATTTCCGCGAAAAGATGATCGCTTAAGACTTGGGTGATGCGTCGACGTTCTTCGTTTTCGGCGACAATTTTTTCAAGTTCGGCACCGGCTTCGTCGATGGTGATGGCGGTCAACAAGCGGATGTTTGCCATCGCGCTGCCGACTCGGCCGGCGGCGTTTAGCAGGGGGCCGATGCGCCATCCGACATCGCCAGCATTAATCGGCATTTCGAGTCGACAATGTTCGCGCAAACAACGTAGTCCGGGATTGACGCTTTTCGCTAAAGCGTGCAAACCGTGATGTACCATGATGCGATTTTCGCCGTCAAGGACGGCACAGTCTGCGACGGTGCCGACGGCGACCAACGACAAGCTGTCGAGCAGGAACGCGCGCAACCGATCAGTAACTTTTTCTCCACCGCTGAGAATTTTTGCCGTCGCCCACGCCAGTTTCCACGCGACGCCGACTCCGGCCAAATGTTTGTCGGGATATGGGCAGCCGGGCTGATTGGGATTACACACTGCTGTGCATTGCGGCAGCGATCCTTGCGGCAAATGATGATCAGTGATAATCACCGCACATCCGGTTTCGTGTTCGATGCGGGCGGCAAAACCATGGTCCGCGATTCCGCAATCGACCGTCACCATGACTTGCGCGCGATGTTCTTGCACGGCGTGCAAGCTGGCCTCGCTCAGACCGTAGCCATCAATGCGGCGATGCGGAATCCAGGCGATCGCCTCCCAACCGCAGGCACGAACAAATAAGGCAAGCAGTGATGCGCTGGTCGAACCATCGACGTCGTAGTCACCATGGATCAGAATGCGCTCGCGCTGATTGATTGCCTGCGCCAGACGCGCGGCGGCTTGTTCCATGCCCAACATTAATTCAGGCCGGTGCAGATCGGAAAGCTTGCGGCCTAACCACTGCTGTGCTTCGGTCGCACCTTGAATGCCGCGCAGTGCGAGCAGTCGTGCAGTCAAATGACTCAGGCGGAGATCATTTTCCAGTTCCGCCACCACGTCCTCAGGTGGCTGGCGTCGTTGCCAGGCCCGGCTGGCAATTAACGACACTGCTGAAATCCTTGTTGGGTGAGCGTTTTCATCGTCTGGACAATTGCCGTAGTGATCATGAGATCCTGCTTGTACTGCGACCTACAGTCCCGGCCAGCGCCAGAACCATCAAGGTCATTTAGCGTTTAACTTTGGGAGTCCTGATGCGTTCATTACCGCTCTTGTTGTTGCTGACTGTTGGGCTGGTGTCGACCTTCGTGCTTGCCCCTGCGGCTGATGCTCTGGTAGTTCCGGGTGCAACGTCAGGTTTGCCGAGCGATGAAAAAGTGGTGTGGGGCCGACTCGATAACGGAATTCGCTACGCTTTGTTGAAGAATGACCAGCCCAAGGAAAAAGTTTCGCTCCGCCTGTTGGTGACGTCTGGCAGCCTGCTGGAAGACGATGTGCAATTGGGTTTGGCCCACTATTTAGAGCACCTCGCTTTCAATGGTACGACGCACTATTCACCTGGAACGTTGGTTACTCAGCTGCAGTCGTTGGGATTATCGTTCGGTGCTGATACCAACGCTCATACCTCGTTTGACGAAACCGTTTATAAGCTTGATTTGCCGGATGGAAAAGCGGCGACGATTGCCACCGGACTGCGCGTGCTTGGAGATTTTGCTGGTGGTATGCTGTTGTTTCCACAAGAAGTCGACAAAGAGCGCGGCATTATCATGGCTGAAATGCGTGATCGTAACACCGCTGGTTTGCGTGAGGCTCTCGTCCTGTATCGAGCGATGTATCCCGGCAAAAAAATTGCTCAACGATTTCCCATTGGCGTGCCAGAAACGGTTAATGCGGCTGAAAGCAAGCACCTGAAACAGTTCTATAATGATTGGTATCGTCCCGAACGCTTTGTGGTGGTCGCGGTGGGCGCACTGACGGCAGATGCTGTCGCCGTCCAAATTCGCGAGATTTTCGGCTCATTGACCAATGAGAATCCGGTACGGCCAGAACCAGATCAAGGAAAGTTGACTCCTGCGGAACTAACGATTTGTACGCATCATGAAGCGGAGTCTCAAGGTACTTCGGTATCCATTATGCGTCTGACTCAACGTGAACGTCCGAAAGATGGAGAAGCATTTCGCACGCAAGACCTCTTGAGCGATATTGCCGACAGCATTCTTTCGCTGCGTTTGAGTAAATATATTGCCGCTCATCCAGGTGCTGCGTTGCTTGATGCGGGAGCTCAGAGCTATCAATTTCTTGATATTTTCCATGCGAGCGTGCAGGCGAAAGCGCGCCCTGGACAATCATTGGCGGCGCTAGCGGTCATCGAACAAGAAGTACGCCGGATGCGTGAATTTGGCCCAACGCCAGCGGAAATCACCACGGCGGTAGCAAATTATTCGAGTCAACTTGATGAGGCTGTTGCCCGAGCCGCCAGTCGCACCAATGCCAGTCTTGCGACTGTCCTTTACCAAGCGGTGAAATTTGATCAGGCTTTCATGGATCCGAAACAACAGTGCGATCTCCTGAAGCCAATATTGGCTAGGGCGACTCCAGCGAGGGTGTTATCGGCTTTCCGTGTTGGTTGGGACACGGGCAATAGGTTCGTCTCCGTCACCGGTGCTGACGATCTTGGTGGCGATGCTGAGCGCCAGGTGCGCGCTGCATTTAAAGCGTCTCAGAGTGTCGAAGTGACAGCGCCGACTCAGGTCGCCGTGGCGAGCTGGGCTTACGGTACGCGGCCAACGTTGGAGCCATTGTCGGCCACCGCCGAAGCCGAACGTAAGCGGAAGGTCGAAGTCTTTGCGAAACTCGGCATTCATTTGGATGCCGTGGGTCCGATCGATGTGGTAGTCAAACGCACAACCTTCAAACCGAACGAAGTGTTAATTCAGGTACGTTTAGGCATGTCGATGGATCCTCGCTCCGCAGGATGGAGTGGATTAGTGCAGCGAGCCTTTCTCGCAGGTGGACTGGGTAAACATCCTGCCGAAGATCTTGACGATGTACTGGCCGGGTCTTCGGCGAGATTTTCTTTAGCAGGCTTTGATGAGAATGCCGTGGTATTCAATGGCAGTTGTTTACCCAAGGATTTGGAAACGCTCATTCAGTTTATGGTTGCTCAATGGACTGATCCCGGCTGGCGCAGTGATGCAGAAACGCGCGTAAAATCTGAGTGGCGTGATCAACTTCAGGCTGCAGCGACGAATCTTGATGCACAGGTATCAAAGCGATTCCAGTCGTTGGTCGTGCATGATATTCCGCATCGTCGCGCAGAAACCCTGGCAGAAGTAGAAGCAAGTACCTTTGCGGTCGTGCGTCCGTGGTTTGATCAGCTGCTCGCCACTGCGCCGATGCAAGTCACTGTGGTTGGTGATATCGATGAAGATGCAGTTATAACACTGCTGCGTCCGTATCTCGCCGCTATCGGTGCCAAACGTCGACCATTGCTCACCCATCTTGGTTCAGCGGCAGAGCTCACCTTGGCCGCCACCCAAGCGATTCCATCTGGCGTACACCGTTTTTCTGTTCCTGGGACCGTTCGTCGCGCCATCATCCGGGTTGCTTGGCCGACGACGGATTTTGGTGATGTGACTCGCACTCGTCATTTGGGAATACTTGCACAAGTCATCGGTGAACGAATGCGTATTCGTATTCGTGAAGAACTCGGTGACGCCTATAGCCCAAGTGCACAGCACTTTGCTAGCGAGGCGTATGCGAAATTTGGCTATTTAGTGGCTCAGGTTGGTGTCGCACCAGAAAAGGCTGATGAAGCGCGCGCGGCAGTGTTAGAAATTGCCAAGGAACTGGCGACCACAGGTGTCGACGCCGAAGTGCTCGAACGAGTGCGTGCCCCAGTGGTGAAAAATATCGCGGTACGACGTCAGCAGAATCAATACTGGCTCAGCTCTGTATTGGATCGTGCGGCCTCGCAACCCTTTCGCGTGGAATGGGCAGCGACTATGGAAAGCGACTATAATAATGTTACCGCTGCTGATCTTTCGGCCTTGGCAAAACAATATATGAACAATGACAGCGCATTGCAGATCATCGGTGTTTGTGATGGTAAGTGACGTTTTGCCTAGAGCTGCGTCAGCTGATCAGAGGGCTACGGGCTACGGATCACAGGATCGTGCTGCGACGTTGTCGCATGATCCTCCTGTGGTCCGTAGCCGGTGGTTTCCAGGGCTAAACGGCGAGGTCGCCCCGGATCAATTCCCAGGCACGCCCAGCTTAAGAATATCACGACGCCAGATGGCCGTTCCGTTGGCGGCGAAACCAATCACATCGAAGCGCAGACGATAACGCTCCAAAGCATGAGTGCGGATGAGCGAACGAGCTGCGGCGATGGTACGATCTAATTTCGCACGATCGATGGACGCTAACGCCGCAGCTCCGCTGGCGCGTTGCCGAACTTCGACGATCAATAACGTTCGCCAGCGACTCGCAACAATGTCGAGTTCACCGCCGCCACCGATCCAATTACGCGCACAAATGCGCCAACCGCGCAGCATCAACATCCGCGTAGCGCGACGTTCAGCGGCAGCGCCGATATGTGAAGCATGACCATGCGGGGAAACGGGTGACGGTGCTGTGGGCATCGCACCAGCAGAACTCCCCGCATGGGATGATCCACTCAGAAACGTGCCCCGGCAGAAAGCATGGCATTCAAGCCGCTGCCGTCGGTGCCCGATCCGGGTTCTCGATAGGTGGCATTCAGAAGATTTTCTAGCGCCAGATCCACCCAATATTTTCCGCCTGGAACGAGCCAGCCGATTTTTATATCCATGACCGCGTAGCCGGGCATTGCGCCCGGAGCCTCGCCCACCGCACCGAAGGTGGTGTGACGCGTGTCGGTCGCATCACCAGGCGCAACGTCATGGTAGGGTGCTGACCAACGCATTTGCATCAGCCCCCACCATCCTTGTTCGAGTTCGAGACGAGTGCCAAGGTTGCCAAAAAGACGATTCGCTTTGGAAAGATTAAATTCTTCGACACGCAGACTTGCGGGATTGTACGCATCAACTTTGCCATTCACCCAGTTGATAACCTGGAACAACGATAGACGGGCGTGCGCAGGTAAGGCATTCCCTAGCGGTAGGCCATAATCCGATGAAAATTCTGCCCCCTATAAACGCGCCTGTTCGCAGTTGACTACCCGCGCGGTGTCGGTTGCCGTTATCGCGCCGTCACCGTTAACATCGGTATATTCAGTCTGAATTAAACTGCTTTATTCAGGGTTAAGCGACAAAACACCAAGCGATGGCTTGGTGTTTTGTTTGATGCGATAACGAAGCCGTCGTCGACGCGATGGCGTCAGCGATGATAGCAGACTCAGGCCTTGGACGAATCTTCGGCTGAATCGCTGCTCAGTTGCTCGCGCACCTTAGTGGCCTTACCAACGCGATCGCGCAGGTAGTACAGCTTGGCGCGACGGACTTGACCGCGGCGGGTGACTTCGACTTTTTCGACACGTGGGCTGTGAACGGGGAACACGCGCTCAACGCCTTCGCCAGCGACGATGCGGCGAACGGTGAAGGAGTCGTTGATTTCGCCATGACCACCGCGGCGCGAGATAACCGTGCCGTTGAAGATCTGGATGCGCTCTTTGTCGCCTTCCTTGATCTTGGTGTGGACGTTGACGGTATCGCCGACTTTGAAATCTCCGATCGGCTTGGTGCGAAGGGAAGATTGGAAGACTTTTTGGAGCAGATCCATGATAACCTCGGACTCAATCTGGGTAAAACTGGGTAAAACCCGCCATCCTGGGGGTCGCGGCATGTTAGAATCATGCCCCGCTTGTCAATCGTGCATGGAGGAGGCTTACGCTGCATGCGCTGCAACGGCTCTACGGCCAAGGGTATGGGCGTTGAATTACATCTATGAAGAGCGCTTCCTGATGCATCTGGCAGAGGCGAGTTTGGCTGCACCTGCATGGTGACATCATGGGCCGCAATCGTTGTGGCTGACGGTCTTCAGGTAAAATTTGACCTCCTTGCCTCTCCTTAAGTCAGCGGTGTGCTCCCTCGCCTATGCGTATCACGGATGTCCTCGATCAGCATGCGGCGGAGCGCCCTGATGCGCTCGCCGTGGTTGATGGGAGTGCTCGTTTAGATTGGGCCGCTCTGCGTCATGCCGTTGATGATCTCGCTGAACGCTTGATGTCCGCTGGCCTCACGTCAGGCGAACGGGTTGCCGTGCGTGGTCACGATGGCGCGGCGACCTTGGTTGCGGCGTTGGCGGTGTTGCGAGTGGGTGGCGTTCACGCGCCAGTCGACCACACCTTGGCCGAGCCTGAAATCCTCAGTTTGATCGCAACTTTGGAAACGGCCTGGCGTCTCGATGTGCCCAAGGGCGCGCAAGTCGGCGATGCGTTGGTGTTCGTGCGCACGGGAATCGGTCACGCGGGCGACCCTCTGGGTGTGGGCATGAGCGCCTTTTTGCGTCTGTCGAGTGGAACGACCGGTATGGCAGGGCGATTGCATTACCCCCCCGCCTGCCGTGGAAATATAGAAGCTGTTAACGCGTCAGGACTTGTGTAGTTTGGGGCGATGTCCCAAAAATCTT
>JAYVSL010000200.1:0-6753 GCA_043775355.1 Planctomycetota bacterium | reverse complement strand
AACGGTACCGGACTCGGATTATCAGTAGCGCGACGCATATGTGTTGCGCATGGTGGTAGCCTGACGGCAGAAAACATGGACCAAGGTGGCGCACGCTTTCGTGTGACGTTGCCAGTCCTGATCACGATGGAGATACCATGAAGATTGTTTTGGTTGAAGACGACGATGCCCTGCGTACCGCGTTGGCTGAATTACTCAGACGAGCAGGGCATCAGGTGTCAAATTGCCCAGATGGTGCCATGGGATTAAAAGCCGTTGATGAGGCAGATTTGCTCGTCACGGATTTGCGGATGCCAGGGTTTGATGGCTTGTCGTTGTTACGCGAGGCCCGTCTGCGTCGGCCGTCGTTACAGGTTATCGTGATGACTGGTTATGGTTCGATTGGCTCTGCGGTCGAAGCCATGCGTTTGGGCGCGCGAGCGTATTTGACCAAACCATTTGAGATCGAAGAACTGTTGCTGCATCTGCGCGAAGTCGAAACGCTGCATCGTCTGCTTGGCATACCGGCTTCTGGTCGCGGCGATTTAGTCGGTTCAGGAACGGCCATGCGTCGGGTGTACGGCGAAATTGATGTCGCCGCGTTGAGCGACGCTCCGGTGTTGATTGTTGGTGATACCGGCACCGGCAAAGAACTGGCTGCACGGGCGATTCATCAGGCCTCGCGTCGTGCGCAGGGGCCATTTATTGCGGTGAACTGTGCGGCAATTTCACGCGAGCTGATCGAAAGCGAATTATTTGGCCATGAACCCGGATCCTTTACCGGCGCTCAGGGACGTAAGCGTGGACGCTTTGCGCTGGCAAAAGGTGGCACGCTGTTTCTTGATGAAATCAATTCGTTGCCGCTTGATCTGCAACCGAAGTTGCTGCGCGCTATCGAAGCGCAAGAGATCTGGCCGGTTGGTGCGGAAGCAGCAGAACGTACAGATCTGCATTTGCTCGCAGCAACCAACGTGAAACTCGATGGTTTGGTGCGCGCAGGCGGCTTCCGCGAAGATTTATATTATCGTCTGCATGTGCTGAGCGTGGAGTTACCGTCTTTGCGTGAACATCCCGAAGATATTCCGCAGATCGTTCATGCGTTGTTGGTGCGTGCTGCTGGTGGCGTTGAGCGTCACAGCATAACCGCTACGGCGCTGTCGAATCTGATCGCTCGTTCATGGCCTGGGAATGTGCGTGAACTGGCTAATGCACTTGAGCGCGCGCTGGCCCGGGCGGCAGTCGGCCAGCCTGGAATTTCGGGTGTGTCGCCGCTGACGATCTCAGTCGAACATCTGGATCCGTTGCCGGTAGGCTCTCTTCCAGTCGCCTTCAAGGCAGGTCGTGAACGCGCTGCCGAAGAATGGGCGCGCGTTGCCATTCGGAATGCGTTGACCAGATCTCGCGGCAATACGTCTGAGGCAGCACGCATTTTGAAGATGAGCCGCACCGCGCTCTTGCGCTTAATTAATAAGTACGGTTTGCGTTAGTGCGATGCGGCCACGGCCTACCGGCTACGGACCACAGGATCGTGCTGCGACGTCGTATAAATCCGGTAGCCCGTAACCTGTAGCCCTGACTTTATTTATTCTTTCTTTATTTTTCCTCGACTGTTACACCTTCATGCTTTTCTGTCGCCGGTAAGCGACAGTTGAAAGCTCAGGAAAAGGGTCAATACCTCACGGACCTGTGATACCTCGGAGACAGTGATCGTGTATATGATCGATCTAAGTCCTGTTCGTGAGGGATTCATTCCTCTGGCATACCTTGCGCTGATGGACCAGGTGTGAACAACGGCCCTTTCCCTCGTCGACCGGTCCCCATTTCCAAGCCCAAGCTTCCGCGTGGTACTGCTGGAGTTCGGGTGCGTCGGGCATCGCCTAAGATTCGTCGTGAATGGCACGCGGCTCATGTCGATGGCGTGAATGAACAGCGCGCGATAATCCACCGCACTGCGGCCGAAGTGGTGCGTGAAATTACTGGGTTGGTGGTCACTGAGTCGGCCACTGCCGCGACGATAGCTCAAGAATTATTGGTCGAGGTCGCCTTCATCGGTACCAGCAATGGTCGACTAACAGTTGGATTTAGCCGAGGATTAACCCGACAAGTTGGCGCGTCGATGGCATCGATGGTCGATTTGGAAGGCCGTCCACTCAACCCGATGG
Source organism: Planctomycetota bacterium (assembly GCA_043775355.1). GTDB lineage: Bacteria > Planctomycetota > UBA11346 > UBA11346 > UBA11346 > BOG-1363. Next base: position 4,612 of record JAYVSL010000200.1, on the reverse strand, counting down.
AAGCTGCCAAGGAATTATCGAGCGCTTTGATTCATGCCCTGATTGTCGCGATTTTCGGTGCTGACTCGGGTTTGCGCATTCAAGTGCCACAGATGATTGCGCATCGGCAAATAGGTGCTCAAGCCAGCGTTCTCAACGTCGCAGACGGCCAACTGGTTATTGATCTGCACATTGATACCTCAGGGATTTGAGGTTATTTGCTGAGCGGGCGGACGTCCTTACTTGCGAGCGTGAAAGTCAAAAGCCGCAGGCGAAAATGGTTTAGAAAAAAACGTCTCGTGCTTTCCGTATGGCGCATCATCGACATCATCATATGCCATGGATAAAGTTTCAGACTCTCGCATCAGCGCGGCATTGAATCGAGCGTACCCAGACGCCCGCTGCGAATTGTTGGCGCGTGATCCGTGGGAACTGTTGGTCGCGACCATTTTGTCAGCGCGCACGACCGATGTGCAGGTCAACAAAGTCATGGCGGTGCTGACCGAACATTATCTGGGACCGCAGGTAATCGCCGAATTGGATCATCGTGAATTAGATCGCGTGGTTCGTCATGTGCCGTTGCACCGTCAAAAATCACGCGCCATTGTTGAGGCGGCCCGCGCGCTCATGCGAATGCACAACGGCCAGGTGCCAGAAACGCGCGAAGAACTGTCTGCTTTGCCCGGTGTTGGCCGCAAGACCGCAGCGGTGGTGTTGGGCAATGCTTTTGGCATTCCAGCAATTGCTGCCGATGTTCATGTGCAGCGTATCGTTCATCGTCTGGGGTGGACCGCACGCGAGCATCCACTGGAAGCCGAAGAAGCGCTCGTTCAACGTTTTCCACCACAGCATTGGGTACGGTTATGTCATCAGCTCATTCGCCTGGGCCGTGATTGCTGTCGACGGATGAAACCGCGTTGTGCGCGCTGTCCGCTGGCACCATTTTGTAAGCGGCAGGGGGTTTCCGACGCGCTCGGGATCTCAACGTTGGACTCAGCAAGTTACGACGAAGCGTGAAACTTTCGCTTCAAGAAGGCTCCCGGACTTCCGGACTTTCAGATGATCGGGCGTTCCTACTGTTCCCGCCATGGCATTCATCGGCGACGACCAAGTACGGCAGGTAAAAGCGCGCATCGATCTGGTGCAGCTGATGGGCGAATATACGCCGCTACGAAAAGCTGGAGCCAACTTCACTGGTTGCTGTGCATTCCATCAAGAACGTACGCCGTCGATGCATGTGTATGTGGATCAGCAAAGTTATCACTGCTTTGGTTGTGGCGCGAATGGCGATGCGATTTCGCTGATTCGCGATAAAGAACATTTAGAATTTTCAGACGCCGTCGAGTTTCTTGCCCGGCGCGCCGGGATTGAATTGGTTTATCAAAATGCCGGACGTAACCAACTTGCCCGAGGCGATCGCGACGGCCTCATGCAAGTGGTCGAGTTCGCTGTCGGATTTTATGAACGGCAGTTGTGGGAGGCACCAGAAGCCCAGGAAGCCCGCGATTATCTGGCCAGTCGTCATTTGACGCAGGCAGCGTGCATTCGTTTTCGTCTGGGCTGGTCGCCTGGGCGCGGTCGATTGGTTGAGGAAGCGCGTCGCCAAGGCCTGCCGCTGAAATCATTGTTGGCCACCGATCTGGCGCTCGATCGTGACGGTCGCGTGGTCGATCGTTTCTTTGAACGGGTGATGTTTCCGATTGCTGATCGCTTTGGTCATCCAATCGCATTCAGCGGTCGGCTGCTGCCAGCGGCAGAACGCAAGGCCAAAGACGAAGGCCGTGGCGTCGGAAAATATGTAAATAACACCGACACGCCGCTCTACCACAAAGGTGCGACGGTTTTTAATCTGCATCGTGCGCGTACGCTCAGTCGTGATCGTGGTCGCTTAATCGTGATGGAAGGACCGACCGATGTGATGGCCGCAGATGAAGCGGGCTACGGTGAATGTGTGGCCGTGCTGGGCACCGCGTTGACCGGTGAACACGCCAAGCAATTAGGCAATTTAATCGGCACGACCGGGCGCTTAATTATTTTGCTTGATGGTGATCGCGCAGGCCAAGCCAATAGTTTGAAAGCGATTCGTACCTGCTTGCAAGCTGGCGTGCCCGTGCGCGTAGCGATGTTGCCAGATGAACTGGATCCAGCGGAACTTTTGGGTGATCCAGCGCAGCGTGAGCGTGGCCGCCAAGTCATGGAACAAGTCATCGGTAATGCGCACGCTGATGTAGATCATCTTTTGCGGACGTTGGCGCCGCGTCCGTACGAGCTTGATAATCGTGCTCGTTTGGCAGTTGCCGATCAAATTCTTGATGCCGTTCGGCCGATGCCAGACGCAGAACTGCGCTCGCTGCATTTACGCGATGTCGGCGATTGGCTGGGCATGGAGCGCGGACGATTAGAGAAACGCTTGGCTGGCGATGGCAAAGCCGCGCCCAGCGCCGACGACGCGACCGACGCCAATGCGCCACCGCCGATAGCACCATTGTCGCCAGCGCAGGAATTGTTGCTGCACATTTTGATTCAACGACCAGATCTGCGCGCGGTTGCTGCGGGCGAACTGTTGTTGGAAGCCAGCGCATTCCCAGAGCCATGGAAAGAAATCGTCGGTCAGTTGCTGATCAATCACGCCGCTGATCTTCACGCGCTCAGCATGCTTGACGTCGTTCAACATCACGCCGAGCTGCACGCCGCCGTTTATCGCTGGGCAACGACTCCCATGGAAGCCCGCGTGCCGAGTGTCACCGATGTCGCCGGAGCCATGACCGAAGCGGTACACGGCCTGCGTCAAGCGTCGCTCCGTGAACAGCTACAAAAATTAACGTTCACCATTTCTGAAGCCGAACGCGCCCGAGATTTTTCCCGCGCAGGCACATTAAGCCTGGAAAAGCGCGACATTCAACGCCAGCTCAGCGATCTGCGCGGCCAGTCGGGATTGACCAGCGGATAAATGAATTGGTCTGAGCACCACTACAAAATCTAAGAGACAATATGGAAAAGCAGTCTTAACAGGAGGGCGCAGAGACGCAGAGTCAAACTGAAGATCAGAGGTCGGAGAAAAACGAGATTTTTTCGAACCTGATCATCGTTCTTCTCTGCGCCTCTGAGCTCTCTTGTTCAATCCTGTATTTTCAAACAGCTCCTGGATGTCGAAGCAATCGGAATCGTTCTGCGTGCGGCAAAAGCTGCGCGCTTCGTTGGTGCTAGGCAAGTATATCCACCTTGAAGATCGGCACTCAACAGATCACCATGCGAACATCGGAGAATTTCATGGTGCAGAAGTCTGACGGCATGACGTATGCCCCCAAAGGTACGACCGACCCGGTGGTTGCGGTTGGTGGATTTCGCTTTGCGGTCATGCATTTAGACCACGGTCACATTTATGGTATGTGCAATGGTTTGTTAGAAGCGGGCGGCGAATTAGCGATGGTTTACGATACCGATCCGGCGCGCGTCGCGGTTTTTCTTCAGAGTTTTCCGCAAGCCAAAGTCGTGACCGATGAGCGTGCGATCTTGGACGACACCACCATTCGTTTGGTCGCTGCTGCGGCGATACCGTGTGATCGCGGGCCGCTGGGATGTCGGGTGATGGAGCACGGGAAAGATTATTTCACCGACAAGACGCCCTTCACGTCGCTGGCTCAGTTGGCGCAGGCGCGAGCCATCACGTCGCGTACCGGGCGGCGATTTTTTGTTTATTTCAGCGAACGGCTGCATGTGGAATGCGCGGTAGAAGCTGGTCGTTTGATCAATGACGGAGCCATCGGACGGCCGCTGCAAGTCATCGGCCTTGGTCCGCATCGCCTTGGCGATCCGACCAAACGCCCAGCGTGGTTTTATGAACGCGCTAAATACGGCGGCATTTTGTGTGATATTGGTAGCCATCAAATCGAACAATTTTTGGCCTACACCAATAACACCACCGCCACCATTCAGGCGGCCAAAGTTGCCAATTATCATCACCCGCAATTCCCTGAACTCGAAGACTTTGGAGATCTGACATTAATCGGCGGCAACGGCGCCACCGGATATCATCGCGTGGATTGGCTAACGCCGAAAGGCCTCGCCACCTGGGGTGATGGCCGCACGGTTATTCTCGGCACAGATGGTTACATTGAACTGCGTAAATATTTAAATGTTGCTGCGGAACGCACGGGTGATCATCTCTTCGTGGTCGATCAGCACGGTGAACGTCATCTGCACGTAGCGGGCACGACTGGCTTCCCGTTTTTTGGCCAACTCATTCGCGACAGTTTAGATGGAACCACCACGGCAATGACGCAAGAACATATTTTTCTAGCGGCCGAACTTTGTCTGGTAGCGCAGCAACAAGCGGTGCGCATTAAGTGAAAGAATACGCGATTCGATCGAGCAGCGCAGCGTAAGGGATTGGCTCACGCCTTACCCGCAACGCCTACGAGTACCGCCGGCAGCCAGCCGGCCCAAGGCCTGGGACCGCCGGCTGCCCAGCCGGCACGGGGCAATCCTGGCCTGGGACCGCCGGCTGCCAGCCGGCACGGGGCAATCCAGGCCTGGGACCGCCGGCTGCCAGCCGGCACGGGGCAATCCTGGCCTGGGACCGCCGGCTGCCAGCCGGCACGGGGCAATCTCCCCACCACCCCCGGACCAACCA
>JAYVSL010000199.1:0-36374 GCA_043775355.1 Planctomycetota bacterium | reverse complement strand
GAGGGCTTGGCTGCCAGGGCTAATTCCAACGTCATGCGCAGCCCAGCGACGGGCGTGCGGAGTTCATGCGCAATATTGGCGATGGTTGCTTTTTCACGTAGGAAAGCCGCTTCGAGGCGACTGAGCAGATCATTGAGTCGTTGTGGGATGATCTGCATTTCGCGTGGCACGTGGATGGTGCTGAGCCGTGCGTGCAGCTCATCTGGACCTAATCCGCCGATGTCATGTGAGATCCGCGCCACGGGAACGAGAACCGCGCGTTGCAGCCACACGGCCACGCCGATGCCGAGAGCACTGGTGACGATCCATAAGGCCGCAAGCGCCAGAGCCAGACGTTCGAGATCGTTGGTCACGAGTGCCGCATCAATGCCGATGATCATGGTGAGCGTCCCGCTTGTTGACGCCGTCGTCGGGGCGGTGGAGAGCCACGGCGGCAACGACAGTGGTCCGGGCGGCAGGCGTTCGGCCATGACACGTATGGGACGTCCGTCATGTAAATGGATTAAGGCAATGCGATCGCCATTAAACTGAGAAGGTAAGAGAGCGGCTAAGGAATCATGGTCTGGTAGCGACGGAGATCTGGAGATTTCGTTTTTTTCTTCATCGATAATCTGTATGAAAAGTGTGCCGTCTCCTTGGCGCAATTCTGGGGGAGGGTTTCCTTGATTCGGTGGTGGCTTTCGCTCATCAACACGAGGGTCATCACGTCCTTCGTCGCGACGTTCTGGCGCACCAGGGCGGCCATTGGATATGGGACGTGGCGGTCCGCGTGGAGCGAAACGCGCGCTGAACGTATGAGCACGTTCACGTAAGGCATCGTTAAGACCTCGTTCCAGGATGGCACGCGCCGCGAGCCACACGGACAGTGAACCAATTAATACGACCAGCGTGAGCGCGACGGAAGTGCCAAGAAAAATCCGCAGTCGTAAGCTGGGACCAAGCTGATGAACCAGAGGATCGCTCACGGGCCAGTATCTTCTGCGGCTAAAACATAACCGAAGCCACGGCGAGTATGCAGGAGCGGGCGAGTGCCTTCAGGGCAGATCTTTCGACGTAACCGCAGCACGGTTGCCTCCACCACGTTGGATGAAGAATCATCGGCAAAATCATAGAGATGCTCCCAGATTTCGCTGCGACCCACGACTTGGCCAGCCTTCATCGCCAGTAATTCCAACAACGCATATTCGCGTGGTGTTAATGCAATAGTGTGGCTAGCGCGTTGCACCGTGCGAGCGGATGTATCGATCACCAGATCATCAATAGTCAGGAGTGGATTGCGCGCGCCGTATCGGCGACGAATCAAAGCGCGGACGCGGGCCATCAGTTCAGCAATAGCAAAGGGTTTGACTAAATAATCATCAGCGCCGAGGTCAAGGCCACGCACGCGATCAGCGACTTCGTCACGCGCAGTGAGCAGCAACACCGGAGCTAGTTTTCCGGCGGCACGTAGGCTGCGGAGAATTTCCAGACCATCGCAACCGGGCAACATCAGGTCGAGCAGAATGAGATCATAGTCGTTGGTTTCAGCGAACCATTTTCCTTCGTCGCCGTCGCCGGTGGCATCGACAGCGAAACCTTCACGCTTGAGGCCTTCAATCAGCCCATCGCGAATGACTTCATAATCTTCGACGACCAAAACGCGCATGGAGCGAAATCCTTGTGGCACCTTCTGTCACACCATGGGCTGTCAATGTGCATGACAGAAGAAGGTTATGTGCGTTGTCATCTTTCTGTCAGGTGCACGAACCCAACAAAAACCGAGTGTGGTAGCGGTATCCAGCAGCGGCACGTGACAGTCTGTTGTCTTTCAGTAAAAAGGCCTCATGCAGCGCAGGCGTCGGTGCACACGACGACCAAGACGAAAGTCTTAAGCCACAAAAAAGTAAGGATAAATCAGATGCTGAAAATAACCACCACGTCGCACCACGGGCGTCAGGCATTGGTCAATCACGTACGGGCGGCGAAAACCTGGAGCGTGGCTCTGCTTGCCGCATGGACGCTGTCGGGGTCGTTGGGTGCGGCTGAAACGCTCAAGCCAGCGGAGGGCACTCAGCCGACCGCCAGCAAAATAGTCACCACTTTTTTACCGCCCAAAGTCGGACTCGAAGAAGTTGATCATGCCCAGGTTGAGGTGCGTGCCGGCTTCTGGGGACCGCGCCTGAAGACGCACCACGAAGTGACCATTCCGCACGGCTTGAAGGCGTTGGAAAAGGGCGGGCACGTCACCAATTTTGACAAGGCGGCAGGCACTTTTGCTGGCCCATTGCAGGGCCACCACGCCTATGATTCGGATTTGCATAAGGGCCTGGAGGGGGCCGTGCTGTCAGCGCAACACTTCGATGACAGCGCCTTGCGTCAGCGCGTGGATAGCATCATCGAGCGGGTGTTGGCACCCCAGCAAAAAGACGGGTTTCTGATATCGTATTGGATTGTGAATGGACTCGACAAGCGCTGGGAAAATTTACGTCTTGAACATCAAATGTATAACGCCGGCCATTTCTTTGAAATGGCGGTGGCGCAGCATCAATTAACTGGCGAAACGAAAGTGCTGACGGCGGCACAGCGATTTGCGGATCACATCGACAGCATCTTCGGACCAAATAAGCGTTACGATGTCGATGGCCATGAAGAGGTCGAACTGGCTCTGGTCAAATTGTATCGTGCCACCGGTGAGAAGCGCTATTTAGACCTTTCGCACTTCTTCCTCGAAGAGCGCGGTTACGTTCACGGGACCGAACATCGTCGCTTTGATCCCGCCACCGCAATTAAACCGGTTAAGCCGGAAGGTCCACTAACGGCGGAACAAAAGCGCGAATTTTGGCACGACCGCCTAAAAATTCGCAATGGACGGATGCAGGATCATAAGCCAGTTGTCGAACAGCATGAAGTCATCGGTCACGCCGTACGTGCGGGATATTTATATTCAGCGATGACCGACATGGTCCGTTTCTCGGATGCGCCGGGCTACGATAAGGCGCTGGATCATCTGTGGGAAGATATGGTCAGTCGCAAGATGTACGTGACCGGCAATATCGGCACGGGCCAATATGACGATGAGGGCTTTGGCGATCCGTACCTGTTACCAAACGATTCCGCGTACTGTGAATCTTGCGCGGCGATTTCGCTGATTTTCTGGCAACAGCGGATGAACTTACTGAAAGGGCAGGCGAAGTACGCCGACGTAATGGAGCTGGCGTTGTACAACGGCATGCTGTCGGGCATCTCGCTGGCGGGGAATTCTTTCTTTTACCAGAACCCGCTGGAGAGCAAAAGTGGAGGGAAGCGTAGTCCATGGATTGGTATCGCCTGCTGTCCGACGAATCTGATGCGCATCATTCCGCAGGTTGGCGGATTGGCCTATGCACGTAGCAAAGGCAATGCCTACGTGAATCTCTATATTGCCGGCGAGGCCCATATCGCGATCGACGACAACGTGGCTGTCACCTTGACCCAACAGACCGAATACCCCTGGGATGGCCGCGTGAAATTGACCGTCGCACCGACGAAAACCGCTGACTTTACCGTGTGTATGCGCATCCCCGGCTGGTCGCAGGGCCGCCCTGTGCCGAGCGATCTCTATCGTTTCACGGACACTCAGCCGGCCTTGCCCATAACCCTCACGGTCAATGGTGAAAAGGCGGATGCGACGCCACAGGCAGATGGCTATGTTCATCTCAAGCGAACCTGGAAAACCGGCGACGTAGTCGAATTGAATTTGCCAATGCCGATCCATCGCATCCACGCCCACGAAAAAGTGTTGGCCGACAAAGGCAAAGTCGCGCTGATGCGTGGCCCCATGATGTATTGCCTAGAGGGCGTCGATCACCCAGGAACGAAAATCGTCAATTTCGTTCTGCCAGCAGAAGCCCCCCTCACCGCCGAACACCGCGCCGATTTATTAGGCGGCGTGACGGTATTGCTCGGCCAAGCACTGGATGACCAAAAGAATCCCGTCCCAATGACCGCCATTCCGTATTACGCCTGGCAGAATCGAGCAAAGAGCCCGATGTACGTGTGGATCGCGGAGAAGCCAACGGCTCCGTGAGTCGGGAAAGAGCGTAAAGAGAGGGGGCGGGTAATTGGGGTAGGAGGAATCCTTCCGCATGTATTTCATCAAATAAATACATGCGTCCAAGTGAATAAAAATGAGCCGTGGGGCTACGAGCGGTACCTGGAAACGCCAAGCATTAATTTGGCTCGGGGCTGCCCCCCTGGGACCGCCGGCTGCCAGCCGGCCTGGGGCAATCCAACAAACGCACAGCGAAGCCCACCGTGACCGCCACCAAACTTATCCAAGCAGCCGAGCACTGTTCGCAGGCGTTGTCTGGCCTGCGGTTTTCGCTGCCCGTCACGCACGTGTATAATCCTTTCATCTATGCCTGCGATGTGCACGCGGCCTATTTACGCTTGGCTGGCGTCGGCCCGAAGCGGGTGGTTTTTCTCGGCATGAATCCCGGCCCCTTCGGCATGACGCAAACGGGCGTGCCGTTTGGAGAAATCGCTGCCGTACGTGACTGGATGGGATTGTCCGCGCGCGTGGTTCAGCCGCCGATCGTCCATCCCAAGCGTCCGATCACGGGTTTTGCGTGCCAGCGCAGCGAAGTCAGCGGGCGCCGATTATGGGGCTTGTTCGCGCAGCGTTACCTCACCGCGTCGGCATTTTTTGCCGAGCACTTCGTGGCCAACTGGTGCCCACTGGTCTTTATGGAAGAAAGCGGCAAAAATCGCACGCCAGACCAATTACCAGCGACTGAGGCCGCGCCGGTGACCAAGGCCTGTGATCAGCATCTGCGCGCTGTGGTCCACATTCTTAAACCGCAGTGGGTAGTCGGAGTTGGGCGATTTGCGCATCAAGCAGCAGAGCGCGCTTTGGCTGGTCAAGCCATTCAACTAGCCACGATTCCGCATCCCAGTCCAGCAAATCCAGCGGCAAATAAGGATTGGGCTGGGGCGGCGACCAAAGCGTTGATCGCCCAGGGCGTGTGGCCTGCGAGCACAAACAAGCGGCAATAGTCGTGAAAAAACTGGTTTTTTCGCCGCTGAAGTCGCCCGCTGCCAGACGCCGCCCGATCGTCGGCGAGAAAGATCTTGCGAAATAGAACTGTCTCATATCTTGCGCCTCCCACCCAAGTACGGGCCGAAAGTCGGCCTAGACCTCTGGGGGCTACAAAAGCGCGACAAGCCCCGCGTTTTTGTGAGGAAAAGTGACGAAAGTCGACCAGCCACTTCGGTGGAGCCACTTCGGTGGAGCCACTCCGGTGGAAATGGAAGAACTCAGTCGCCGATCCAAGTTCTAGGGCCCACCTCAGCACCATGTGCTGGCTGTGACATCTGTCGCAGTGGGAGAAAATTGTGAAAGAAAAGATCAAGATCCGTCTTGAGGCTTACGATCATCGTATCCTCGACAAAGCTGCTCAAGACATCGCCGATACAGCGAAGCGCACAGGCGCTCAGGTCGCCGGGCCCATCCCGATGCCGACCCATATCGAGCGTTTCACCGTTCAGCGTTCACCGCACGTCGATAAGAAGTCCCGCGAACAGTTTGAGTTGCGTACTCACATTCGCGTCATCGAGATTCTCGAGCCGACGGCAAAAACCAACGATGTGTTCTCGAAAGTCGACGTCCCAGCTGGCGTCGATATCACCATCAAGCAGACGGTGAGATAAGCCATGTCTATCGCCATTTTCGGCACCAAAGTGGGCATGACCCGCATCTTTGACGGCAACGATTCAGTTGCTGTTACCGTCATCGAGTGCCTACCTAACGATATCGTTGAGCTCAAGACCGTTGAAAAACACGGCCACTCAGCGATCAAAGTCGCCGTCGGCGCCAAGCGCCGTAAGCCAACCAAGCCAATCGCTGGCGAATTCAAAAAGGCTGACGTCGCCCCCCGCCGTTTTCTTCGTGAAGTCCCGGTTCCGGTCAGTCTCAAGGCTGAAGACGTCAAGCTCGGCGCGCGCTTAGTTGTGTCCTTGCTTGATGTGTCCAAGTTGGTTTCGATCACTGGTCAGACAAAGGGCCGTGGTTTTACCGGTGTTATGAAGCGTCATAACTTCAGCGGTCACAAGATGACCCACGGTACCATGGGTCACCGTACTCCTGGTTCGATCGGCTGCCGTATGGATCCGGGTCGCGTCTGGAAGGGCAAGCGCATGGCTGGCCACTACGGCGATGAACAAGTCACCATTTCGAATTTGAAGATTGTTTCGATCGACGCCGAGAGCCACTTAGTGGTTATCAAGGGCGCGATTCCCGGACCCAACGGTGGACTCGTTTCCATCAAGCAGGCGTGAAGGCAGGGACCGAGCAATGACACAAATCACTATTTATAACGCCCAGGGCGCCGAAACCGGCAAACTGGAAATCGATCCAACCTTGTTCGACAAGACCGTGCGCCGTGCACTGCTGAAGGAAGCGCTCATCGCGCACCTTGCAAGCCAGCGCCAGGGCACGCACAAGACCAAGAAGCGCGACGAAGTCGCCGGTGGCGGCAAGAAGCCATGGAAGCAGAAAGGCACTGGTCGTGCTCGTGCTGGTTCCACCCGCTCACCCGTCTGGGTCGGTGGTGGTCACGCCAAAACCGTCGAGCCACGCGACTACGCCTATCAGCTGCCAATCGGCCAACGCCGCACGGCGCTGTTGTCAGGCCTGCGCTATCGCCTGGAAAAAGGCGGTATTTGCGCGGTTGAAGGATTCGATGCGGTGAAGAAGCCAAATACCAAAGCGGTATCAGCGTTCTTGAACAAAGTCGGCCTCTCCGGCAAAAGCAATTTGCTGGTCAGCGAAGGCTTGAGCCAAGCGCTGTACTTGAGCGCCCGTAACATTCCCCGCGCAGAAGTCTCCGAACGTCGGAATCTCAATGCCGGTACCGTGCTGCAGCACAGCAACCTGATCTTCACCCGCTCGGCGCTCGATGCGCTGGTGAGTGAACTGAAGGCTGCGAAGAAGGAGAGCGCATGAACCCGTACGAAATCGTTCGTCGTCCGCGCATCAGCGAAAAGACGATGTATCTGCAAAACAAGATGAGCGCCTACACTTTCGAAGTGCATCCTTCGGCGAATAAAATTCAGATTCGCGAAGCGATCAAAGCGCTCTTCAAAGTTGATGTGGTTGCCGTGAACACCATGAACTGTCGTGGCAAAGAACGACGCCAGCGTACCCGTCTGCCGGGCATGACTGCGGCTTGGAAAAAAGCCATCGTGAAAATCGCCGACGGTCAAAAGATCGAGGGAGTCTGACATGGGCTATCGTAAGCTCCATTCATCAAGCCCGGGTGCGCGCTTTGCCACCATCCCGGACTTCGCTGAAATAACCAAATTCGAACCAGAGAAAACTCTGCTCGAAAGTCTTCCTTATCACGCTGGTCGTAATAGTACCGGTCGTATCACGTGCTGGCACAAAGGTGATCGTCACCCGCGTTTCTACCGCGTCATCGACTTCAAGCGTAATAAGTTAGACGTCGCCGGTACGGTTGCAGGCATCGAATACGATCCAAATCGTAACTGCCGCATCGCCCTGGTTCATTACAACGACGGCGTCAAGGGTTACATTTTGGCCGCCAAGGACCTCACGGTCGGCGCCAAAGTGCAAAGCTTCTCCGGCGCAGGCGAGCCAGCGATTGGCAATGCCATGCAGCTAAAGCATATCCCCCAGGGCCTCAACGTTCACAACGTCGAACTTCAGCCTGAGCGCGGTGGACAGTTGGCTCGTTCGGCAGGCACCTTCGCTCGTCTGATGGCCGTTGACGGCCAGTTCGCCATCATCTCCTTGCCTTCGGGCGAGCTACGTCGTGTCGCGGCAACTTGCCGCGCAACCATCGGTGAAATCGGTCGTTCGGACGCCAACGTGCGCTCGATCGGCAAGGCTGGCCGCAATCGCTGGTTGGGTATTCGCCCGACGGTGCGCGGTAACGCCATGAATCCGGTCGCTCACCCGCTGGGTGGTGGTGAAGGTCATACCAACGGTGGTCGTCAACACTGTACCCCGTGGGGTGTGGTTGAAGGCACCAAGACGCGCAAGCGTAAGAGCCGAAGCAATGTATTCATCATCCGTCGTCGCGACGGCAAAACCTTGAGCGCGGAGTAAGACAGACATGAGCCGAAGCTCCCGCAAAGGTCCATACGTGGACATCAAGCTCCTCGCTAAAATCGAGAAGCAAAAGCAGGATAACCTGCGTACTCCGGTGAAAACCTGGGCACGCGCCTGCACCGTCGTGCCCGACTTCATCGGTCACACGTTTGCCGTGCACAATGGCAAGACCTTCACGCAAGTATTCGTGACTGACAACATGGTCGGCCACAAACTTGGTGAGTTCTCTGTCACTCGTCGCTTCACCGCTCACGGTGGCGACAAGAAACCGGGAGCAGTCTAAGCCATGAGTGCCAATCAGTACGCTGCCACCGGCCGCAATGCGCGCATCAGCCCAACCAAGGTTCGTCCTTCGGTTGATTTGATCCGCGGCCGCCGGGTTGAAGAAGCCCTCAATATTCTGCGCTTTCAAGATCGCCGCGGTTCGGTGGTCTTGCGCAAAGTGCTCGAAAGCGCAGTCGCTAATGCTGCCAGTGTCGGTGGGCTTGACCCCATGGACCTGACGGTCGTCGAAGCGCGCGTTGACTCCGGTTTCACGATCGAACGTTTCCGTCCGGCTTCACGTGGCCGTTCTGCGTCGCGCAGTAAACAGTGCAGCCACGTTCACGTTGTCGTAGCGAAGATCTGAGAGGGAAACGACCATGGGCCATAAGATCAATCCACTTGGTTTCCGCGTCGGTATCACCGAGCCTCACCGCTCCGTGTGGTTCGCCAAAGGACAGCGCTACAGTCAACTGGTCGTGCAGGATTACAAAATCCGCACGTATCTCAAAGAACGTTTCGCCTCAGCGGCGGTAGAAAAAATTATCGTCGAGCGCAAAGCCGACCGTATGACTATTACCCTGCATGCTGCGCGTCCGGGTGTGATCATCGGTAAGCGCGGCGCTGAAATCGAAGCGCTGACCAAGCATCTCGAAACGCTCGCAGGACAGAGCGTCAAGGTGAACATTCAAGAAGTTCGCAAGCCTGATGTGTGTGCTCAATTGGTTGCTGAAAACGTCGCCGAACAATTGGTTCGTCGCGGTTCGTTCCGCCGCGCTATGAAGCGTGCGGTCGAAAATGCGATGCGCGAAGGCGCTAAAGGCTGCAACGTTAAAATCAGCGGTCGTCTTGGCGGTGCAGAAATCGCCCGCGTCGAGCACGACATGCAGGGCAGCGTCCCGCTCAACAGCCTCAACACCAAAGTCGACTACGGTTATGCGATTGCCAAAACTGGCTATGGCGTCATCGGCGTCCGCGTGTGGGTCAATCACGGCAAGTATGCCGAACTGCTGAAAAAGGAAGGATGATCTCCCATGCCGCTCATCCCATCTCGTACTAAATTTCGTAAGCCTCACACTCGTGGCTCGCGCTTAGATCACACCGCCACGCGTTGCAACTCGCTCGCTTTCGGCGACTACGGCATCCAAGTGCTCGAATCCGGCCGCATCACGGCGCGCCAGATCGAAGCCGCTCGCGTCGCTGCTGGTCACTACCTAGGCCGCGTTGGCAAAATGTGGTTGCGCATTTTCCCGCACACCCCAGTGACCAAGCATCCTGCTGAATCACGAATGGGTTCGGGCAAAGGTGAAGTCGATCACTGGATGCAGCATGTCGACGCCGGCACGGTGATCTTTGAGTTCGCCGGTATCTCGGAAGATCAGGCGCGTCAGACCCTTCGTCGCCAAGCTTTCAAGTTGCCACTGCGCACGCGCATGGTCTCGCGTCAGTCGAACGACTAAGCCAAGCTTTGCGTACAAACTTACTTTGCGCTGTTCAATGCAGCGCAAAGAACCAACGGAAAACGTCATGAAGAAATCAGCAAAAGCGGAACTGCGCGCCAAGTCGGCGGAAGACCTCGCGGCCTTGGCCAAAACTGCCAGGGACACGCTCATGAAAGCGCGTTTTTCGAAGTCGGTTGAAGGCAAGGCCATCACCATTCAGCAGCGTGAACAACGCCGCCAAGTGGCCCGCCTCGAAACTATGCTTACAGAAAAAAAGACGGCGAAAGCAGGAGTTAAATCATGAGCCAAGCGACGAATGTACCAACGAATGCAGCGGCGGCCCTGGATGAACGCGGCGATCGCAAGCGCGTTATCGGCGTAGTGGTCAGCGACAAGATGCTCAAGACCCGGGTGGTCGAAGTGACCGAGCACTATCGTCATCCCGTGTACGGCAAATACCTGAAGCGCACGCAGAAATTTCACATCCACGACGAAACCAACGACAGCAAAACTGGCGACAAGGTCATGATCATCGAGACCCGCCCGTTGTCGGCGACAAAGCGTTGGCGCCTGATGAAGGTGCTGGAACGCGCGGTCTAAGCAGACCCAGCCTTCGTTTTTTGCTCCACGTCGAATTTTAGAGAAAGCAGATCCCATGATTCAGATGCAAACCTACCTGGACGTAGCCGACAACAGCGGCGCCAAGAAGGCGATGTGCATCAAGGTGCTCGGCGGCAGTCACCGTCGGTATGCCCACGTCGGCGACATTATTGTCGTTGCGATCAAGAAAGCGACGCCGACGTCAGAAGTGAAACAGAAGGCCGTTTGTAAAGCCGTGATCGTTCGCACCGCTGCGCCAATTCGTCGTGAAGACGGCAGCGTGGTGCGCTTCGATACCAACGCGATTGTGCTCATCGATAAAGATGAAAACCCAGTTGGTACGCGCGTGTTCGGCCCGGTTGCGCGCGAATTGCGCGGCCGCAATTTCATGAAAATCGTCTCGCTCGCACCTGAAGTCGTTTGATCGCGGCCTGACTAAGCAAACAGAACCAAGAGAAATCGGAACCCAGCCATGCCCAGTAAAGTCAAGCTTCCTAAGCCAGATAAGCAGCCAAAATCGCACGTTCGCACGGGCGATAAAGTCATCGTGCTTAGCGGCGACAACAAGGGCAAAACCGGCACCATCATCAAGGTTTTCGTGGAAGATCAGCGCGCCTTGGTTGAGGGCGATGCCGCTGTGTACGATACCAAGCATGTGAAGCCGAATCCGCAAGCTGGCGTCGAAGGCGGTCGCGTTCAGCGCTTGCGCCCGATGCACTTGAGCAAGCTCGCTTTGGTTGATCCAACGACCAACAAAGCGACCCGCGTACGTCGTGAACGCACCGCAGCCGGTGTGGTCCGCGTCGCTAAGAAGTCCGGCCACCGGTTTACTGCGGTTCGCTGAAGAAGCGGTTCGCTAAACCAACGCTATACGAACGTCGAACGAAACGTAAAGAAAAGTAAAGAAGCAAGCCATGACCGTCACCGCTACCGTGCAGAAGACCACCCGCGATCGCTACCAGGAAGTCTTACCAGAGATCCTGACCAAGCATGGCGTCAGCAACAAACTGGCTGGCCCTCGTATCGATAAGATCTGTCTGTCGATGGGTGTTGGTCGGGCGATCGCTAACGGCGAAATCCTCAACGTCGTCAGTGAACATCTGACCTTGCTCGCTGGCCAAAAGGCCACCGTGACCAAAGCCAAAAAAGCAGTGGCAAATTTCCGCTCACGAATCGGCGTCAAGATTGGCTGTCGCGTCACCCTGCGCGGTGAACGTATGTGGGCCTTCCTCGATAAGCTCATCAACCTGGCCATTCCTCGCATCAAGGACTTTCGCGGTATCAGCCCTAAGGGCTTCGATGGTCGCGGAAATTACAACCTGGGATTGCGCGAACAGGCGCTCTTTCACGAAGTGACTTTGGACAAACTGGAACATAACCAGGGTCTGAATATCACCATCGGCATCAAGAATTCGACCGACGCCTCATCCCTCGATTTGCTCCGGGCACTCGGCATGCCCTTCCGTGAGCAATCCGAAGCCAAGAAGTAAACAAAGCGAGAACCTGTCATGGCAAAAAAGAGCCTCGTTGCAAAGAATGTTCAGCGCCAAGTTATGGTCGCTAAATACAAAGACCGTCGCACTGCACTGCGCGCACGTAGCAAAGATCTCAAGCTCACGCTTGAGGAGCGCATGGAAGCTCGTGCTGCGCTCTCGATGCTGCCATCAAACAGCTCATCGACCAAAGTGCGCAACCGCTGCCAGCTGACTGGCCGTACGCGTGCTTACCTGCGCAAGTTCGGCGTTTGCCGCAACGCCGTGCGCTTGCTCGCTCACCAGGGCGATCTGCCCGGTGTGACCAAAGCATCGTGGTAAGTCATTCGAATCTTTCGTCTGACCTTTTTCTGACCTTTCGCACCCCTCGGACTTGAACATGAGCTGCACCGATCCTATCGCCGACATGCTGACCGTGATCCGCAATGGCCTGATGGCCAACAAGACCACCATCACCGTGCCCCACTCGGTCATCAAAACCGGCATCCTCGAGGTGCTGAAGGCCGAGGGTTACATCACTAAATACGATGTGCTTGACACCAAGCCAGCGCGCTCGATCAAAGTCGGCCTGAAGTACGGACCAAGCGGAGAATCGGTGATCACCGAGATCCGTCGCGTGTCGACCTCAGGTCGTCGTGCATACGCTGGCAGCAAAGATATTGCGCCGGTTATTCGCGGCTTCGGTATCACCATTCTCACCACGTCCCGCGGCATCAAGTCCGATCGCGATTGCCGCAAGCAAAAGCTCGGCGGCGAAGTCATCTGCACCGTCAAGTAATCACTGCGCGCGCATAAGGAGTCACCATGAGTCGTATCGGTAAAGCCCCAGTCACGCTGCCAAAAGACGTTGAAGTCCAGGTGGTCGGTCAGAGCCTGACCTGCAAGGGGCCTAAGGGTTCCCTCAGCCTCGCCATGATGGAAGGCATCTCAGCCTCCGTCGCTGGTACGAACGTGGTTTTTGCACGCAGTGAAGACACCAAAATTTTGCGCGCCATGCACGGCACCACGCGCGCCATGCTTAGCAATATGGTCGAAGGCGTGACCACGGGCTTCAGTAAGAAGCTCGAAATCGTCGGCGTCGGTTACAAAGCGGTGCTGCAAGGTAAGAAGCTGGCGCTCAACGTCGGTTTCGCCAACACCATCGAAGTGATGATCCCTGACGGCGTGCAAATCAAACTTTCCGATCCTACTCATGTCGAGGTCGTTGGCCTCGATAAGCAGTTGGTTGGTCAAGTCGCCGCCAATATTCGCGCTGCGCGCAAGCCAGAACCTTACAAGGGTAAAGGCGTGCGTTATAGCGACGAGATCGTGCGTCGTAAGGCTGGTAAGGCCACCGCCGCAGCCGGCAAGAAATAATCACCAACCTCACGGCGTTCAGCAGGCACAGGAGTCAGGATCATGGATAAAAATCGCGCCAAATGGTCGGCTATCGCCACCAAGAAATCACGCATTCGCAAGAATGTGGAAGGCACCTCAGAGCGTCCGCGCCTGTCGGTTTACCGCAGCGAAAAACATATTTATGGCCAAATCGTTGATGACCTCAAAGGTCACACGTTGGTTTCAGCAAGTACCGTGGCAACCGATCTGGCTAAGCAGGTTGAGAGCCTGAGTCCGATGGATGCCGCCAAGGCAGTCGGTGAAGCGTTGGCCGCTAAGGCCATCGCCGCCGGCGTGACTAAGGTGGTGTTCGACCGTAACGGACGTCGTTATGGTGGTCGCCTCCAGGCGTTGGCCGAAGCGGCACGCGCCAAGGGCTTGCAATTCTAAGCGTCTATCTAGTCTCCCTCCCCCCTCGAAGCAACCGGCGGAAGGCGTTTTTAAAGACGCCCATTCGTAGCAAGGACAGTTAGTTATGGCAAAAATGCGCGGCGGCCCTGGTGCTGGTGGTAACAACAGCCCCGGCGGTAACAACAATCGCGGCCCAGGTGGACCCGGAGACGGTTCGGCCTCAGGTGCTGGCGGTGAGCAGCGCGGTCGCCGTAGCGATCGTCAAGGCGGCGCGCCTGCACGCGAGCCACGCAGCAAGCTCTACACCGAAGATGTGGTGAAGATTAATCGCTGCGCCAAGGTCGTGAAAGGCGGTAAGCGATTTAGCTTCGCCGCGTTCGTGGTTCTTGGCGACGGCAAGTCCAAAGTTGGTTTCGGTAAGGGTAAGGCGAAGGAAGTCGCCAGCTCGATCGATAAAGCTGTGCGCGATGGCGAAAAAGTTGTTCGTGTCTACCCGATCGTCAACGGAACCATTCCGCACGAAGTCGAAGGTCGCTACGGCTCGTCGAAAGTCCGCTTGATCCCAGCAACCGAGGGTACTGGCGTTATCGCTGGTCGCTCGGTGCGCGCGGTTCTGCAAAAGGTTGGCGTGCATAACATTCTGACTAAAGCTTACGGCAACCATAATCCAGTGAATCTGATCCGTGCGACGATTGACGCCCTGTCGCGTCTGCGCACCAAGGAACAGTACGAGCAATTGCGAGGGATCCAGCTGTGAACCTGAATGACATCACGTCGGTCGATAGCGGCCGCAAAGAACGTAAGCGCGTTGGTCGCGGTATCGGTTCGGGGCTCGGCAAAACTGCGGGTCGCGGTTCCAAGGGCGAAGGCTCACGTACCGGCGGAAAAAATCGCGGACCCATGTTTGAAGGCGGCCAGTTCCCCTTCTGGATGCGTTTACCCAAGCGCGGTTTCTCCAATATCGGCCACAAAGTGGTCTTCCACGCTGTCGATTTGACTCGCGCTTTGACGCGCATAACCGGCAAAGAACTGACGCTTGACGCTTTGGTTGAAGCTGGTCTCGCCCGCAAGGGTGAATCAATCAAGTTGGTTGGTAAGGCTGAAGTCAAAGGCAAGTACGCCGTCACCGTCAATCGCGTTAGTGCTTCTGTGCGCTCGGCGATCGAGGCGGCTGGTGGTTCGGTGACTGAATTGAGTCCGCGTGAAAAGCCAGAAGCGAGCGGAAAGTAATTCCCCATGGCCCTCGCTCCCACCACCTTGCCGGATGATCCGAGCGAAAGCCCAGTTCGTGAACTGTTGCGTCGCTTCTTGGTCACCTTTATTCTTGGCGTGGTGGTGTATCGCCTGGGCGTGTTTATTACGATTCCAGGCGTCGACCCGTCGGTCCTGAAGTCAAAAGTTGCGGGTGCTGGTGATGGCGACCTTTTGAGCTCCATCATCGCGGTTGCCGATATGTTTAATGGTGGCGCGATTATGAATTCGTCGATTTTTGGCCTCGGAATTACTCCATATATTAGCGCTTCGATTATCTTGCAGCTTTTGACCTATTCGATGCCAGCGCTCAAGGCCATCCAAAAAGAAGGTGAAGGCGGGCGTCGTAAGATCAATCAATATACACGATATGCGACTTTGGCGATTTGTTCGGTGCAGGCGGTGATGGCAGCATTAGCATTGACGAGCATTAATCATGACGGCCACCCATTGGTCACCATGGAAAACAAAACGTTATTTGTCGTTCAGGCAGCGGTGGTAATTACCACTGGTAGCATGCTGATTCTTTGGATTTCAGAGCAGATCACTAAATTCGGCATCGGTAACGGCGTGTCGGTGGTGATTATGATCAGCATTTTGGCATCCTTACCTGCTGCGTTTCACGGCAATGACGCCGGTCTGCCGTATTATCTCGGTCTGACAATTGTCTCGATGGCCATCATCGCCGGTATCGTGGTGGTGGTTCAGGCTGTTCGTCGTATCAACCTCGAACAGCAGCGACGCGTTCAGGGCAATAAAGTTTATGGTGGTGCGCAAACTTCACTTCCGCTCAAATTGAATCAGGCCAACGTGATTCCGGTGATTTTTGCTCAGCCAGTGATGATGGTTCTCGGAATCTTGGTCGGTGCATTGTTTGCCAAGTGGGGATTCGGTCACCTGATTGACTGGGGTACTCCGCTGTATCGCTACCTGTTCGCTGCTTTGATCGTTGGCTTTACCTTCTTCTATATCTCGATCACTTTCGATCTTTACGACTTGGCGAATCACTTCAAGCAAGCTGGCTTTTTCATCCGCGGCATTCGTCCGGGTAAAAATACCGTCGACTATCTTGGCTTCCACTTGAAGCGCATTACCTTTATCGGCGCTATGTTCTTAGCCATTATCGCCGTCTTGCCTGAAATTCTTGAACAGAATTTCGGCCTGAGTGGTCGCGGTGGTCGGATGCTGATGGGTGGAACGGGATTGTTGATCGTCGTTGGTGTTTCGCTCGACATTATGCAAAAGGTCGGGGCCTTCTTCCTCGCTCATCAATATCGCGGCCTCGGTGGCATCGGTGAAGGTGACAATGCTCCTAAAAAGAGCGGGAAGCGGTTCTGATTCATGGCTAAGGAAGAAAATATTCGTCTGGAAGCAAAGGTGAAGGAAAGCCTTCCCAATGCGCGGTTCAAAGTGATGTTGCCGAATGGACATGAAGTCTTGGCGCACATTTCGGGCAAGATCCGCATGAATTACATTCGCATTTTGCCTGGCGATACGGTGACCATCGAGATGTCACCTTACGATCTCCATCGTGCTCGTATCGTCTATCGCGACGCCTAATCCACCCGACCGTATAAGTACCACGTACAGGAAACAGTTGAAGGAAACGCTATGAAGGTTCATCCATCCGTCCGTCGCCGTTGCGAAAATTGCAAGATCGTCCGCCGCAAGGGCCGCGTGTACGTCGTTTGCTCCGACCCTAACCACAAACAGCGCCAAGGCTGATTGTAAAGGACTTGCTATGCCCCGTATCCTCGGTGTCGACATCCCAAATAATAAAAAAGTGCCCTACTCGCTGGCGGCCCTCTACGGAATCGGTTTGCATCGCGCAAACGCTATTTGCGCTGAGACCGGTGTCGACGTTCATCGTCGCGCCTACCAGCTGACCGAAGAAGAACTTGGTCGCATCACGGCCTACATCGAATCGAACTTCGTTATCGAAGGTAATCTTCGCCGCGAAATTCAAGCGAACGTTGTGCGCTTTAAGGAAATCGGTTGCTACCGTGGCTATCGCCATGCTCGCAGTCTTCCTTGCCGCGGTCAGCGTACGCGCACCAATTCACGTACCCGTAAGGGCAAGAAGAAGACCGTCGCGAACAAGAAGATCTTGCGCAAGTAATTGCGCATCATGATCTCCGACCAAACCGCTGTCGTAATAAGCGCCCACACCCACCTGATGATCGAGCGAACCAATGGCCTATAATAAGAAGAAGATCAAGAAGACGCTGCGTAATGGCATCGTCCATATCAATTCGACCTTCAACAATACCATCATCTGCATCACCGATCAAAATGGTGAGGTGGCTTGCTGGGAATCTGCTGGCTCGATCGGTTACAAGGGCAGCAAGAAAAGCACTCCTTTTGCCGCTCAAATCGCTATGGAACGGGCTGGCGAAAAAGCAGCTAAGATGGGCTTGAAAGAAGCTGAAGTGCTGGTCAAAGGACCGGGTTCGGGCCGCGAAAGCGCCATCCGCGCTTTGATCAGTTCAGGTATTACAGTGAAGGCGATTACCGACGTGACCCCGCTGCCACATAACGGCTGCCGTCCACGTAAAAAGCGTCGCGTCTGAGTCCTTTCAGTTGCGGACTTTTGTCCCGCTGACTTATTTTTTCATTCACTTCTGTATCCTTGATCAACGGAGATCCCCATGCGTATTCGCTGGCGCGGCTTTGAACTCCCCACCCGGGTCGACAAGAGCGATGGCTCTGGTCTGGCGAATTACGCCAAGTTCCACGCTGAACCCTTTGAGCGCGGCTTTGCCACGACCATTGGCAACAGTCTCCGTCGCGTTTTGCTTTCGAGCATTCAAGGTGCGGCGGTCCGTTCGATTCGCATCCAAGGCGCGAACAACGAGTTCACCTCGTTGGACGGCGTGATGGAAGACGTCACCTACATTATTCTCAATATCAAGCGTTTGCGCTTGCGCTTGCACAGTGATGAGAACGTGGTCATCCGTTTGGAGAAATCCACCGCTGGCCCAGTAACCGCTGGCGACATTACGCCGCATCAAGATGTCGAAGTCATCAACCCTGATCTGGTCATTGCGACCTTGACCAAGGATGTTCGTTTCGTGCTTGAGATGGATGTCGGTTCAGGCCGTGGCTTTGTTCCAGCCGAAGCGCAAAAAATCGATGGTTCGCCAGTTGGCACCATCGCCATCGATTCGATATACTCGCCCGTTCAGCGTGTCTCGTTCCAGGTCAACACGACTCGCCTGGGCAAGCGCACGGACTACGAAGCGTTGGATCTGGAGATTTGGGCCGATGGCTCGATCACCCCAGAATTAGCGCTGGTCGAAGCGACCAACATTTTGCGTAAGCATTTGAATCCGTTCGTGAAGTACTTCGAGCTCGGTCGCGAACTCGAAGGTGCCGGAACTACGGACTTGCAAGTTGAAGGCGACGGCGAGCGCACCGCGCTGCTCGGCCGCCAGATCAGCTTGCTTGACCTCTCGGTTCGCACCGAGAACGCTTTGCGCGCTGCCAACATCAAGCTCATCGCTGACTTGGTGGTGATGGACGAATCCGAAGTTGGCGGCATTCGCAACCTCGGCAAGATTGCCGCTAAGGAACTGAAGAAGAAGCTCGCCGATCGCGGTCTCTCCTTCGGAATGCGCCTGACGACCAAAAACGTCGTCTAAGTTTTCTCTTCACCAGCTTCACCAGCACCGTAATGGGATTGAGCCATGAGACATCGCGTAGATCATCGTAAACTCGGCCGTACCTCGTCGCATCGCCTCGCGCTGATGCGCAACTTGGTGTGCGCCCTGTTCGAAAACGGTCGTATCACTACGACCTTGCCGAAAGCCAAGGAAGCACGCCGGTACGCCGAGCGTTGCATCACCATCGGCAAGAAGGCGATGGCTGAAACCGAACCGGCCAAGCAATTGCATTATCGCCGTCTGGCGATGCAGGCGTTGCACAGCCAAGTCGCGGTGAAGACCTTGATCGAAAAGGTCGCTCCGACCTACAAAGAGCGAGCTGGTGGTTACACCCGCGTACTTCGTGCTGGTCATCGCCTCGGCGACCACGGCACGATCGCGATCTTCGAACTCGTCTGAGTTCATTTCATTGATGTGCGGTCAAAACCGGGCGCTTTGCGTCCGGTTTTGTCGTTGATGGACTTGGCGTTTACGCAGCTGCATTCATCCAGCGAATTCTCGTGATGTGCGAAACCATCAGCTCAATCCTTTGCTGCTTCATCTTGATTGTTTTGTCATCGATCAAGAATCCGTACCGCCAAACATTCCTTTCACCCCTTTACCTGTTTTGGAAACCTTATGGCCCTTATTCCGCTCCGCCCCCTGCTTGATCACGCTGCTGCGAACCATTACGGAGTTGTTGCCCTCAACGTCAACAACATGGAGCAAATCCAGTCGATCATGGAAGGCGCTCGCGCCACCAAATCACCGGTTATTATTCAGGCCAGTCGCGGCGCGCGGAAATACACCAACGACATTTTCTTGCGCAATTTGATGCAGGCCGCCGTCGAGCTTTATCCCGAAATTCCCATCGTCATGCATCAGGATCACGGCAACGCGCCAGATACCTGCATCAGCGCTATTCGCATGGGCTTCACCTCAGTGATGATGGACGGTTCATTAGAAGAAGACGCGAAGACTCCCGCTGGTTACGAGTACAACGTCGCGGTCACTCGCGAAGTTGTTAATATCGCGCACTCATTCGGCGTTTCGGTTGAAGGCGAACTCGGCGTGCTCGGCTCGCTCGAACATGGCGAAGGCGAGAAAGAAGACGGCCACGGCGCTGAGGGCAAGTTGACCCTCGATCAGCTGCTGACGGATCCCGATCAAGCGGTCGATTTCGTCAAGCGCACCGGCATCGATGCTTTGGCCGTTGCGATGGGTACCAGCCATGGCGCGTACAAGTTCTCGAAAAAGCCAACCGGCGATGTTCTGGCGATGAAGCGTATCGAAGAAATTCACGCAAAGATTCCGAACTGCCACTTGGTCATGCATGGTTCGTCGTCGGTGCCAAAGAATCTCATTGATGAAATCAATAAATACGGCGGTAAAATCAAAGAAACCTACGGCGTTCCGGTCGAAGAAATCCAACGCGGCATCAAAGCCGGCGTGCGCAAGGTCAACGTCGACACCGACAACCGTCTCGCCATCACCGCATCAATTCGCAAGAGCATGATTGCCAAACCAGAAGAGTTCGACCCGCGCTATTATCTGACCCCAGCCCGCGCCGCGATGCAGGTCATCGTCGAAGAACGCATGCGCCAATTCGGTCAAGCCGGCCACGCCGCAGGTGTGCCGATCATTAGCTTGGCCAAGATGGCGGCTGATTACGCCGCCGGTAAATATGGCGAAAATGCCAAGCCCGACGCGCCATACCTTGCTCACAAAGGTCAGGGCGGGGGTAAATCGGCGATGGCGCACTAAGCCAACGCTGAACACGTCAACAACGTCAGTCCGTCCGGCTCATCACCGGACGGACTTTTGTTTTCATGAATTATTTTATAGAATGAGACTTGGTCATGACGCTGAAAGCGCCATGACGCGCAAGCGGTTGCCGTCTGGATCAAGGCCGGTGCAGGTGAAACCAAAATCCATCATCACCGGCTCTTGGATGATTGGGAGGCCACGCTTTACCCACTCACGGTGGGTGGCGAGAACCGCCTCGTGATCGGCGACGGTGAAGGCGAGCTCGCCGCTGCCGCTGGGTGCGGTGGAAGCCGGAGCGACGTCGTGTTTGGCCCATAGGCCGAGCATCACGTTGGCGGTCATGGGTAGCATGGCAAAATTGGCACTCGATTCGATGGGTTGGTGTCCGAGGAGATCCGCGTAAAAACGTACGCTGATCAGCGGGTCACGGACGTAGAGGATGATGGTCGAAACGTCAGGCATAGAGCCTCCTTGGTTAGGACCATGCTCAGGCCGCCACTGTCAGTTTCCGTCAGCAGGAATGCCCTGGGCTATGCGCCATTCACGTAGCAATTGCGCACGCTGACGTGGAAAGCGGGTGGTGGTGATTTCCATGTGAACGATGCGATCGAGACGGAAATGGCGGAAACCGCCGCGTAGTTCACACCAAGCGACGAGCATGCGTACCTGATCGAAGAGCCCGATCGCGCACGGCCAGACCGTGCGTCTGGTGGTGCTTCCGTGGTGGTCCTGATAGGTGAAAATCAAAGTGACTTCATCGTGCATCGCTGCACGTAATAAGAGATAGACGCGATCGTCAGCGGTGGCCCAGCTTCCAGGTCCAATAAGCATGGTGCCGCAATCGAGGTGGGCACGCAGATCAACCGGAATGACTGCCCGCAGTTTGGCCAGCACTTCGCGCGCGGCGGCCTGCATTCCGCCGTCACCGCGGTCGGCGACCCAGGCCATGCCGAGGGTCAACGCTTCCAACTCGTCGCGATTCAGCATTAGCGGAGGTAAGGTGAAGCCGGGCTGGAGAACATAGCCCAGTCCAGCCTCACCGACGATATCCGCTCCCTGTGCCTGCAGCGTAGCAATGTCGCGGTAGAGCGTGCGTAGACTGACTCCGAGTTCGGCGGCCAGTTCGGTACCTGGCACGGCAGTACGTCGCCGCCGCAAGAGCTGCAAAAGATCAAGCAGACGCGCAGCGCGGGACATAAAGATCGTTCAGTGGCAGAGGAAGCAGGCCGACCAGAGAAGGGTACGCAAGCACAAACGATGAGAGACCATCTTGGCTAAGATAATTACCTCAGTTTTTTTATTAAAAATGCGTAGCCACTATTCCTCATCAAGGATGCAGATCTTGACTCGCAGCTTGCCGCTGCCTTTGCCGTCCCCAGGTAGACGGGGGCCGATGAAGACCCTACCGAGTCCGGTCAGCGAGCCCTCGGAGCTGATGTTATCGTATTTGTCCCGGGCGGCCTGCTCTTCGCCCTTGAGCAAGCCGGCCAGGTTTACCTGGCCCTTGTCGATGCACATGACGAGCGCGCCGATGACGTTCGGGTAATGCTCCTCGTCGGGGAAGATGGAGCGCTCGTTGTCGGCCTTTAACACATCCCGGCCCCAGCAGTTGGTGTCGAAGATGTTGGCCATTGGAGCCTTGGTCACGTTATGATGCCAAGTGTAGCTGCCATAGTTGAAACTCCAGCTCTCGGTCGGGTGCGGAACGATGCGCACGCGCATGCCGCGCGTCAGCACTAGGCCGGTGTCCTGGCGCTCATTGGTGGCGGGCACTTCGATGGCTTTAAAGGGAATGCGCTCCCACTGCTTGACCGTCAATTCGATGGCGTAGTTGAACAGGGTGTAAGGCAGCAGCTCGCCAAGCTCCACTAAGCGCTTGGCGACGCGATCCCGGGTGAAGCCCTTCAACCCAGGCTGGGCCTTGCCGAACCAGTGAACGCTGCGGGCGACCAGCTGTTCTTTCATCAGGCCACTGGCCTTGGTGGCGAGCTTGTCCCAGCGATCGGCGAGCTCGACCTGCTGCGCGCTGCCTTCGGGCTTCAGCACCTCCATGTCGGCCACGTTCTTCAGGGCCGGGTCGTTGCCGAGCGCTAGCAGCCGCACGCCTTCGTCCCAATAGTGCTCGGTGAAACAGAGCTCTTTGCCGACCAGCGTATTGGCGTCGGCGTCGAGCGGCGTCGCGAACAGTTTGGTAATGGCGATGGCCACCGTGTTGCCGCGCTCCTTGCCCAGCCAGGCTAACTTCTTCTGCGTCGCATCCAGGGCGAAGATGCCAGCCATGTCGTCTACTAAGTTCAGCAGGCCGAGGTAGTCCTTGGCCTCCAGCGCAAGGCCACCGGCCTCATCGTAAAGCGCGTAGCGCATGGCCGCCGACTGGTTGCGTTCGGCCGCATCCTTGGCCAGGAGACGGGACAGCCGACGCTTTTGCGACGGCCGGCGCTTGGCGTAGTCGTCCTTATACTGTTTGCGGAGAGTAGTGACCGCCGTGCGGAGATCATCAGCGGCCGGGACGGCCTCGCGCCCTGGCGCTGATGCGGCGACCACGCGAGTGAAGATGGTCGCGCGCAGGATTTCCTGCGCGGCCTTGGTCATCTCCAACAACTGCTTCTGCGCATCCAGACTGAGCCGCTGGGCCTTGGCGCTCAGCTCGGTATTGGGGAAGCGCTCCGCCACCTCGAAATAGCGGCTGGTGATCTGCGCGTAGGCGGTGGGGTGCTCCTGCGCATACGCGTTGGCGCGATCGAAATAGGACTGCGCCTCGCTGGCCTGGACCTGCTGCTCGACCAGGGCCGCTGCCTCGGCGATCAGTTTCGCGTCGTTGGCGTCGCCACCCTTGGCGGCAAGGAAGCCGCGCAGGTCGTCCAGGTTCATGCGCTTTTTGCACCAAAAAATGTTGGCATTGAGCTCACGGATCATGTCTTGATCGCCGCTGGTGGCGAAAAAATGCAGGGCGCTGACAAAAGCGAGCGCCGCATCGACGGAGCGGGCGGGCGTAGTATTGGAATCGCTCATCGCCCGCCGCCCGAGCTCGACCAGACGCATTGCCGAGTCGTGATCGAGCACCGCGGTCGCGCTGTCTGGCGGCGGTCGGTTGAGAATGTCGGCGGCACCCAGACCGCACTGACCGCCCATCCCGCCTAAGCATGCGAGCAGGAGCAGTGCCAGCCGCGCGCTGCCGACACGCAGGCACCCGGCGGCGCAGGCGTTCTGGGCGTCGGGCGAAGCCATCAGCCCTGTTATTTGGACGTGTTCATGTCGTACTATCGTCGTCATGCGG
This sequence comes from Planctomycetota bacterium, assembly GCA_043775355.1. Taxonomy (GTDB): domain Bacteria; phylum Planctomycetota; class UBA11346; order UBA11346; family UBA11346; genus BOG-1363. The sequence goes on along the minus strand of JAYVSL010000199.1, from coordinate 12,825 downwards.
GAACCTTCCTATGGCTGACTTGGCACGAGTCAGATGGATCTTAAATGAGGAGGTCCTGTCTCATTGTCAACAACGACTCTGCGCTGAGTTAAATTAATTCACCATAACCACAGCCATCACAACCAATATCAAAAGCGGGATTTTCTTTGCTTGTCCGCGCACTTTGACGCGCACAAAAGTACCACCTCCAGCATGCTTGCTGGAGGTGGTGCAAAGAAGCAACGAAAACAACTTCGAGCTATTTTTTCTTCTTATCCTTTGCGGGCGACTTCTCCATGATACCGGAGGCATAGACGATACCGCCGAGTAAATGTTTGAGGTACATGGGGTCCGCATAGCTCTCTTTGGTATGGCCAAGTTCGGTGTAGAAAGCTCGGCCGGCATCGACTTCGTGACACCAAGCCATGGGATGATTATCGCCATTTTCGCCGCCCGTATAGCTTTTCTCATCAATTTTTAAGAGGACGCGGACGCCTTCGGGTGGTTTGCGGAAATTGTACCATTCATCGGTGCGTTCCCAGGTGTCGTTAAGGTGGGCAGTCGCAGGATGGTTCTTGTCAATTACCGTGAGCTTCGCTGGTTGGATATGTGGATGACCTTTGAAGTATGCCCCCACCAGCGTGCCATAGAATGGCCAGTCGTATTCGGTGTCGGACGCTGAGTGCACGCCAACGTAACCGTGACCGCTGCGAATGTAACTTTCGAAAACCTTTTGCTGCGTGTCGTTTAGGATGTCGCCCGTGGTGCTAAGAAAGATCACCACTTTGAAATCTTTCAAAAAATCGGCGGTGAACTTGGCTGAATCTTCGGTGGCGTCGACGCCAAAACTATTTTCTTCGCCCATTTTCTTCACCGCAGCAATACCAGTTTCGATGGAGTCGTGGCGAAAACCGTTGGTCTTGCTGAAGACCAAAATTTTCATCGGTGTAATTGCCGGAGTCTTATCTTTCTTTTCGGCGGCAGTGGCCTGCCCCGCAGGCCACATGAAGGTAGCAGCCAGCAGAAGGAGGGTAAGAAAGCGAATCGACATGGAGGCTCCAAATGAAGGTTGAGTGGTAGCGAACGGGACCGTCGCATGGGAATGACAGAGAAGCAGGCAAAATGTTGAGTGATCTGAACCAATGCGGCAGTGTCGTGCTGGCGGAGAAAATGAGTTATCCTGATCGAAAGGGGCGGCCGAGCCGGAATGAGACAAGGAAAGCAAGCGCAGCATGAAGAGACGAAATGCGCTTAGGTCTTCGCTGATCACCGACGCCGCATTTTTTGGCCCTGCATTGACCACCGTTTATTCTTTGGCCACTTCCTCGGTGACCGCTTCGGCACCTTCGCTGTCACCTTCATCTATGCTCTTGCGCTTTTTCTTGGCCGGGGCTTCCTCCGCGCCAATGTCCTCGCCGACGGTGTGGCGCATGACTTCCTCAAGTGAAGTCACTCCGCGCAAGGCGTTCATCAAACCTGCGCGACGTAAGGTGATCATGCCGCTAGCGATGGCCGCGTTGCGCAATTCGATCGTACTGGCGCCACCAATAATGACCTTGCGCAATTTATCGTTCATTTCCATCGCTTCGACTAAAGCGAAGCGGCCTTTGTAGCCGGCGGAGCAAAGCGAACAGCCGACTGGCTTCCACAGCGTCATGTGTTCGATCTCTTCCGGTTTGTAGCCAGCATCGGTTAATTGTTCACGATTAGGGAGTTCTTCCTTGGTCATCGGCACTTTACAGTTTTTGCACAAACGTCGACCGAGGCGTTGGGCAACGATCGCTAATACTGTGGATGCGGCAAGGAATGGTTCGATACCCATGTCAACAATACGCGCGATGGTCGAAGGCGCGTCATTCGTATGCAAAGTAGATAATACCAAGTGACCGGTGAGAGCGGCTTTTACCGCGATTTCGATGGTTTCTTGGTCACGAATTTCACCGATCATTATGGTGTCAGGGTCTTGACGCAGCAAAGCACGTAAAGCGGCGGCGAAAGTCAGTCCACGCTTCGGATTCACGTGACACTGATTCAGGCCTTCAATTTCGTATTCAACCGGGTCTTCCACGGTATTGACGTTATCTTCGACGGTCATCACCGCTTGAAGGCAAGAATATAACGTCGTTGATTTTCCAGAACCTGTCGGACCTGTCACCAACAACATGCCATACGGAGAACCAATCGCACGCTTGACGATTTCTAGCACTTCAGGCTCAAAACATAAACTGTCCAATGATCCGGCTAAGTTCGACTTATTAAGAATACGCATACAAATTTTTTCGCCGTGCACGGTTGGCAGCGAACTCACGCGAATATCAATCGCGTTACCGCCCATCTTCACCTGAATACGGCCGTCCTGCGGCTTCCCACGTTCGGCGATGTTCATGGTGTCAGTCATGATCTTGATACGCGATACCATCGCGTTCTGAATTTTCTTCGGGGGATTCATGACCTCCGACAAAACACCGTCCGTACGAAAGCGGACGCGCACACGTTTCTCAAATGGCTCAATATGAATGTCAGAGGCGCCCTTTTGAATCGCGCTGGCAAGCAGGGTACGGACTACTTTGACCGCTGGGCTTTCATCGCCTTCGCCAACGTTGATGTCGTCATCTTTTTCTTCTTCCTCGCGCTTTGCATCTTTGACCGAAAGATCCTCGCCACCATCGCCGAGCGAATCCATCATATCCGCAACAGCTTTTTCCTGCGCGTGATAAGAAAGCTCGCGAGCTTTGTTAATCGCTCGTTCAGTCGAAACCACTGGCAGAATTTGCTTTTTAACCATCAACTTTAAATTATCGAGCATCACCACATCGTAAGGGTTGGCCACGGCCAACGACAAATAGTCGCCAATCAATGCTAAGGGCAGAACACCATAGAATTTCGACTGATCTTCGGTGACGACTTCTTCGCCTTTGTTGGCTTCGCGCAAGCCTTCCATGTCGATTTTGATCTTATCGAGATCGAGCGGTGGCGTGCTCGAATCTTCGCTCACCATACCGAGCAGGGTCATTTCGTCGATCAAGCCGTCGGTCACCAAATGTGAGGCCAGCAGCAGGCTCTCTTTTGCGCACTTATCATAGAGCGCTTGCAGAATCTGCTCTTCGACCAAACCGTGTTTTCGCATTACCGCGGCTAGTTTGCGGTTATAGCCCATAACGTTGGCCATGGTTTAGTTCTCCTGCTTTGCGCAAATCATGAAGCCGCGACTTATCGTATGCATATAATTTTGAGGGTGTATTGTCATGATTACATCCCGTTATTTTGCAAGACGGTATTGATCTCGCTCATCTTGGTCAAAAAAAGCTGCAGCGTACAGCCCGTTTGACCTTCGATTTCATGCAGGACTTCTTCGGTCAGTGAACCTGCAAAAGCGATCACCAGTACCGAGCCAATGGAATCCATCGGCACAAACTGATAGCGTCGCATCATGGCCGGCTCAAAGATCTCTAAAAGATCTTTGGCGATTTGGTATTGTGAGGGAAGGACATACGGAATGCCAAACTGGCTGACCAGCACCGCGACGATTTTCTCTTCGGTGATCAGATTATTTTGCACCAAGGTTTCGCCGAACAACAGGCCGGATTGATGCTGCATGCGCAGCGCATCTTGCACTTGTTCGCTGGTCAACAGCCCTTGTTCAACCAACATTTCGCCGAGGCGTTTCTTAACCAAACGGTTGATGGCTACCATATCAGGCTCCGTCGCGTTGGGCGGTACGTTTTAAGTCTTCTTGGTCAGGACTACGCGCACAGGCGTCATCCCACGTAATCTGGTTTTTTTTGTATAATTCAAAGAGGCTCTGATTCATCGTGCGCATGCCCAGTTTCGCGCCGGTTTGAATGTGGGACATGATTTGGTGACATTTATCATCGCGAATAAGCGCGCGAATTGCCGAATTAGGCACCATGATTTCACAGGCCATCGCACGGCCTCGGCTATTCATCTTGGGCAGCAGTTGTTGACAGAAAACGCCTTCAAGCACAAAGGCAAGCTGAGTACGAATCTGATTTTGTTGGTAAGCAGGAAAGACGTCAACAATACGGTTGATCGTTTCGACTGCCGATGACGTATGCAATGTCGCGAAGGTAAGATGGCCGGTTTCTGCTAATGTGAGACCAGCTTCGATAGTTTCTTTATCACGCATTTCACCAATGAGCACGACATCCGGATCTTGGCGTAGAACGCGACGTAGTGCGGCGTTGAAACCTTGCGTGTCGGTACCGACTTCGCGTTGATTCACTAAACAACGCTTATTGCGATGCACGAACTCGATCGGATCTTCAATCGTGATGATGTGATCCTGCATAGTTGCATTGATAAAATCGATCATCGCCGCAAGCGTGGTCGACTTGCCTGAACCCGTTGCGCCAGTGACGAGCACTAACCCTTTGGGTAGCTCACAAAGTTTGGTGCAGACATCTTTGGGTACACCAAGCTGATCGAAATTGAAAATTTCATAGGGAATCGTTCGCAGCACTCCGCCGACGGCGCCACGTTGCATGAAGACGTTCACGCGAAAGCGACCCACACCGCCCAAGCCGAAACTCATGTCGAGTTCCCAGTCCTGTTCGAAGCGAGCAATTTGCTGGCTGTCGAGCACGGAATAGAGCAGCTTCTTGGTATGCTCAGGTGGCAGTGCCTCCTGACCGGGCATTTCAGCCAAGGCACCGTCTACGCGAACACGCGGCGGCGAGTTCGCAGAGATATGGAGGTCGGACCCGCCCTTTTCGACCATGGTCCGTAAGAGCTCTTCCATCGTGATCATGAGGCCATTCCCAGGGGTTCGCGCGACGCACTCTGGCGATCCATGGCAGCAGGCGCAAGTAGCGGGGAAGGGAGCAGATGCGCTGATGACTCAGGGTGTCGCAACGGCCTTGGGCCATTGCGCGGCAGAACCCTTCAAATTGGAACAAATAGGCACAAATAGGCACAAATAGGCAGGGACTGGCGGCGACGTTAGGGCGTGCTGAGCAATTGAAAAACTGGCACCACCCACGCCTTCGCCTTGGCCGCTGCGGCCAAAATCCTTGCGCGCACGATGATATCTTGATCACGTGAAGTTGACCGATCGACGAGTACGGTGACCGCGCGTAATTCGGGCTCCGCGCCTTGGCCGTAATATTTGGTCAATAATGCTTCGAGCGCACTGTCGCTTACGGTTTGATCGTTCATGAATAGTTCAGCCGAAGCGTTCATCTTCAGCATCAACGGCAGAGTAACCTTCGTGAAAACCAGACGCACTTTGCTGCCTGCCGGTGGGCAAATAGCGCTAAACGCTTCGAAGTGTTTATCCACGGCCGCCCCTGGGGAAGGGCTAGCAAGCAAAGCATCCGGTTCATCAACAATGCCGACGACCGACTTGGTGTTGTCGAGCATGAAGCGTTCTTTGCGCTGCACGCGACCATCAGGAGCGGTTTCGTCGACCATCATAAATCGACTGCCAGTGTAGATAAAAGGTAGCGCGGGATAACCCTCATCCGTTGCGCGATCACGGATCAACGAACTGGCATCGATGGTGCGCCAGGTGCCAGGAGCATCTGGCGATTCCCACTCGACCATCACCCGCAATGGCAAGCCACGACCCGGATGACCGGTGGCTTCTGGCGCCGACATACCATCGGTCATTCCCAGCGCGGCGATGAAAGCCGCCTTTACCAATTGGCCGTTGGCTGCGTCTAAACGCACCAGACTTTCATGCGTTTTTCCCGTCGTCAGACAGGCAAGCGCTTCTAGCCCATCGACCGGACCTTGATCAATGATGACGGCACCAGTCAGCGCCACCGCTTGGCCAATCGACACCAACACACCCGGAGCAAATTCTTTTAGCGCCGTTGGCGCAGCAATAATCTTAGGCTTGGCACGGGGCAGCTCTGGCAGAGCCATCAACGGATTCGTTAAATTTTGCGCTTCGCTCGCCTTCAGGTCACCCAGGCTAGTGAAGCCCAGCACCACCATCAAGACGGTAGAAAAAAGCGGACGGACGTTAGAGTTGAAAGTGGTCATGAAAGTGGTCATGGGTGCCTCACGCACAAAACCTTAGCAAGGATAAAGCCACTCACCATCGCTCGGTTTTCGTAAACGTGTTCATGTGGACGACACTTGGAAAGCGCCGTGTCGAGATTTTAGGCTGCATGCAGCTGGCTGTTTTGTCTCTGTGTCATTGCGTGTGGATTCAATCTCATTGGACAACCAAAGAAAAAGGACAACCAAAAAAAACCGTAAAATTCATCGTCGTGGGGGAGACAGACGATAGATTTAAAATAAATTCAGGCCCACAACATTTTGACATAATGAGCGAGCGAAAAGGAGCCAAAGTTTTGATCGTTCTCAGAAGCAGCATTCGAGTGGGCGGCGGAAAAGCCATTGCCGCCAAGGTCTTGGTGATTATTTTCCGCGCCGCGTTCATTCCGCCGACGATAGATACGAACGAAGAAAGTCGTATTTTGAAGCAGCGTTTCCATGCAGGGTACCCATGATCATCCTTCCGCTTCGTCCCGAGACCAACGAGCGGTACGCTCCCATCGGCACGATCGCCATGATGCTGGTCAACGTGCTCGTCCACGTCATCTGGGGGCGCGGTGATCCCGTCGCGCTGGAGCCGTACCTGCTCGACTTTCAGTCCGTCCAGCCGCTGCAGTGGCTGACCTCGGCTTTCCTGCACGCCGACTGGATGCATCTGATCGGTAACCTCGTCTTTCTTTACGTTTTCGGGGCCTTGGTTGAGGATTTCCTTGGGCGCTGGTTCGTGCCGGCCTACTTGTTCTTGGCCCTCGCCAGCGGCGCGCTGGAGCAGAGCCTGTGCCTGCTCGAAAACAGGGAGGGACACGCGCTGGGTGCCAGCTCGGCGATCTATGGCTTGATCGCGATGGCGACCCTGTGGGCGCCGCGCACCCACATCTCGACCTTTGTCTGGTTCATCGTTATCCGGCGGCCGCAGGTGATGCAGGTCCGTGTAATGTGGCTGGCGGGGTACTTTATGGTGCTGCAGATCCTCACGGTTTTGCTCACGCATGGCGAGCCCAGTTCGGAGTTCCTGCACGCCTGCGGCATTGCCGCCGGCCTTGTGCTGGGCTTCCTCTGCCTGCGCCAGCGCTGGATCGATACTGATGGCGAAGATGTCCTGGCCACCGGTCCCAAGCGCGACGCCAAGTCGGCCATCGTCGTGCCCACCGTAACGTGGGATGAACAGGCCGCGCGGCTCGACACTGCTGCCGCCGCTGGGCAATGCCGGGTGGCTCTGGCCGCCTACGAGGTCTTGCGCCGGGAATATCCGGCGCGCCTGCCGAGCATGTCGGTGCTCGAACGCCTGATGGAGCTGTGCGAGGAATCGCTGGATTTCCACCGTGCTGCCGCGATCGCCGATCGCGCTCTGGCCGCTGGCCCGGTCAGCGATGTCCTGCTGCTGCGCTACGCGCGCGTTAGCGGCGTGCATCAGGGCAATGTCGACGCCGGCCTGGCCATGGTCGCCACCATCGACGTGAATCAGCTGCCCGAGGACGTCCGTGGCGAACTGGCCCAGCTCAGCACTCGCCTGGAGCGGCGCCGCCGGCCTGGGGTGCCCATCACCACTCGGATCGCTCACATGCTGCTGGTGGTCTTGCTGCTGGGTGGCCTGGGTGCCCGGACCTATGCAGAGGAGCAGAACGCGGTGGAACTGCACCCGCTCACTGGCCGCGTCGTGCTTGCGGGCGGCGCCGCGATCACGCTCACGAAGAGTTCCGTCTACGTCACCTGGAGCGACCTAAGCCAATTCCTGGCCCTGCCGCCGACGCCGACACCGGCTGCGGGCGAGGAACCGCTGGGCGTGATTTTTCCGGCGCAAGCCATCGAAGCGATGTACGAGCAGCGCGAGCGCAACGGTTCACCCGATGCGTGGCAACAGCGGTCGCAACAGGCCATAATGTGCCTCGGCGCCATCCAGGTGTTCTGGGCCGATGGCTGGGTCGACCTGTCGCAGCCGCTGCCATCCGCTGCACAGTTGCTCGCCGATTTCCAGTTCCAAGCGCAGGTGATCAGCAACCGCCACCTGCTGGGACCTGGAGTCTCGCTCACCTACGATGGCTTCGGCCAGGAACCGGTGCTCAACGCCAGGGACGGCACGCTCGCCTGGTCGATCCGCCTCCAGATTCTTGGCCAGGCATACTCGCCGAGCACGCCCACCATTCCTGTCATCTGGGAGCCAAAGGCGTCCTGGCCCTGATCTGCGAAGACGTGGAGGTCCCGGACTCGTCCATCCGGCACCTGAAAACTGCCGACCTAATGCAGATGGCCGCCAGCCAGATCAGCTGGGAACCGAAGAGCGGTTACACGACCACCCTGCCTGACGGCGTGGGCGAGCGCACCGGCGGCTTCCGGCGATTAATGCAACCGCGCCTGACCTTCGGCCACGACAAGGACGAGCTGGATTTTCACCGTGGCCTCGGCTTCGTCTGGATCGTGATCCTGCTGCCGTTGGGCGCCGTCCTGTTTCTCATTTGGCGCTGGGTCACCAAGACCATGCAGCCGCCGGTCCGCACCAGCGCAGCGACGAACAACGCGGTGACCAGCGATGCCAGTCGTTGCCCCGCCTGCGGCAGCCCCGTGACGGTGGCGACGCCGCGCTGCGTGGCGTGCGGGACCAGTCTGATCCGGCGCTCTGGGTGATGGCGATCTTGCGCACGCCCTCAAATGGACGTGCACCGTTCAGCGTGATCTGTGGTGCCCGATCACGTTCCCTTGATTTTCCAGCCCTTTCGCATTGAGCCCTTGGCCACGCTCTTGACGTTCTTTCGCAGAGATTTTTTTGCGACGTTCATGGTAATTTTTTTGACGCGCAGTTGCTTGCTTTTTTTGCCGGTTTTCTTGGTGGCCAAACGTCGTGCGGCGCTGGCCGTTTCCCAGGCTGCTAAAACCGCATTCGCGAGTTCCTCACAGCCGCCGTTGCCTGGCAGTACTCGCACCACATCGACACATGGCAGACCGGTGGCCTTGCTGGCGGCAGCGAGGTCCGCCTGCGCAGTCTTCGCATCGCGCCCCAAGGTGTTGAGCGCTACCGCAATAACTTTGCCAGGATGGAGCGGCGCGAGCATATCTTCGTACAGTCGGCGATAGGTGGGCAGCGGTGGAATTGGGACGTCCGTGTGACGATGAGCTGTGCGTGTTGGCGTATGACATAATACCATCGCGTCAGGACAACTGCCATGCAGCAAGGACAACGCGACGCCAGAATAGGGCGGCGATAATAATCCATCTTGACCTTCAATAATTAAAATATCGCCAAGCTTCGCTTCGCTGGTGACCAAGCGTTCGACCGCGCCAGAAGCGAAATTCGAAATCACGCGGTCGATACATATTCCGCGACCGGTCACCAACTTGCCGTCTTGACCCGTGGAAACAAAACGCGCCTTGATGCCGCGTGCCTCTAAATGGCGAGTTAATTCCAATGCAGTCGTGGTCTTGCCAATGCTGGCATCAGTGCCAACGACCAGCACGCGAAAGGCACTGGTATGCCGCGCCTGCGCCGTGCCGATGGGAAAATCTTCGTTGGGTAATTTTCGCAGGTTGACCAATTCAACCGCATAACGCGCAGCCAACGACACCACGTTGGGATCGCCCGTCACACTTTCATGCAGACCAGAAATCACGCCGACGCGCTGCTTAATCGCATCATAGACTTGCAGTCGCAATTCATCCGGCAGCAATCCACCTGGGGTAGCGATGCCAATGACCACCCAGTCGATGCCCAGCGCGACGGCTTCTTGCACGGTGGCCACAATCGGGATGCCGGCACCGGCTCCGGTCAAGGCCTGCAAATCTTCGCCCGCATGATTGGCGTCGACTACGCAGACCACATCATCGGGACGAAAGCGCAGCATGCCCATGGCAGTTTTGTTACGATAAATGTCGTGGCCACCTTGCGTCAAAAGGGCGAGGCGGCGATAGAGCGTGGGGGTCGGGGTCGCAGTCATGAGCGGGACTATGTGAGGCCGGAAGCGCGGAGAAAGTCCACGGTTGGCGCAAGCCAGTGGTGGGACCAAAGTGTGGCTGTCTTAAAAGACAAAATGGAACAGGAGTGCGCAGAAGAGCAGAGGAGCAGAGGAGCAGAAGCGGCGACAGGACAAGATATTTTTTCTTCTCATCTCTTCGCCGGTGACTGCTCTGCGCCTCCGCGCTCTCCTGTTACATCTGTCTTTGCCAGATAACGTCTTAAGCCGCGTCGCTGCCCTGACTCGCGCTGACTCTGGCAAAATAGCGAATCGCTAGACACTTCCGCGCCATGCGACGCTTAGTGGTTTTTTTTGCGCGAGTTGGTGACTTAGTGATGTTCACCCCGATTATCCGTCAATTAGCGCGTGACGCCGAAGTCGATCTGTTGGTGCGGCCCTGGGGTACGCCTTTGCTGAGCGGCCAGCCGGGCGTCACCACCGTGCATACGCTGCGCACGCCGAATCGTGATGGATGGTTGGCTCGCCTGTTGGATGGCGGCGAGCATGCGGCTATGGCACGAACATTAGCGGAAAAAAAATACGACGAAATCATCACCTTCAAAGGTGAAGCCGCTGCCGTGCAGCATTGGATCGACAGCTGGCGAGGTGCGGCAACCATGCGCCACATTTCGCGCTCGATTCCTGATGCTCCGCGTCACAACGTCGACGCTAATGTGCACGCGCTCGCTTTCGGCGGATTTTCCACCGACGGATTTGATCCGCTGCCACGACTGACCATTGCTGAGGCTGAACGTACTGCGGCTAGCGCCCGACTTGGCGCGCTCGGCAAACGAGTCCTTGCGGTGCAGGCCGGTTCTTCGCTGACGCATCGGTGGTTGCGCAAACAACCAAACCTTAAAGGCCTGACGCCACAACAATGGAGCGCGTTGCTCTCGCGTTTATTTGACGGCCAGCACATCGACGCTGTGGTGCTGCATGGTTCAGCTCCCGAAGGACGCGAGGCCCGCGCTATTCGCAAAGCCATGGATGCACGTTGGCAACATCACGTTCACGATTGGACGGGCCAAGTCCCCTTGACCCAATTGCCCGCCGTGCTCGCCGCTTCGCACGCCACCGTTTCCGTCGATACGGGTCCAGCGCATATCGCCGCTGCGGTCGGTTGCCCATTGTTGGTATTTTTTGGCCCCACCGATCCTGCCGTCTTTGCTCCGCGTGGACCGGGACGTGTCGAGGTGTTGCTCGGTTCCGCGCCGTGTCAATTTTGTCACGGCACCAAACTCTTTAAACGCTGCCGCGCCAATATCTGTTTGAGCACCATGACGACCGAAACGGTAATCGCTGGGTGGCAGCGATTAATGAAAGTCTAGTTCGGTATAAAATACGCCGTTTGATTTAGAGCGATCGTCCGACGGCTTCGCCAAGCGAACGCAATCCGTTCTTTTCCATGAGTTTCACCAAACCTCGGTTGATGCGGCCGATCATTGCCGGACCGTGGTAGATCATCGCACTATAAATCTGCACTAACGTAGCGCCGTGGCAGATTTTTTCCCAGGCCGCGTCGGCGTTATCGACTCCGCCAACCCCGATGATGGGAATGCGCTGAGCTGCCGGTTGGCGAAGGACGCGACGAGCGACGCGGGCTAATACGGCGGTGGAGCGCTGACGTAGCGGGGCGCCGGATAATCCACCAGGGCCAATGGCGTCGATGCGTGCGACGGATGTGCTTAGTCCGGTGCGCGTGATCGTGGTGTTGGTGGCGATGATGCCGTTACAGCCAGTTTCGAGAGCCACGTCGACAGCGGCATCAATGCCGTCATCACTCAAATCGGGCGCGATTTTCAGCAACAATGGTTTGCCCGCAGCAACCGCATTCAACGTTGAACGAACACCAGCCAACAGCGGCCGCAGAAACGCTTCGCCTTGCAGATCACGCAGTCCTGGCGTGTTTGGACTCGAAACATTGATGACGACGTAATCGGCCAACGCGCCAAGTGCGCGTACGGAAATGTCGTAGTCCGACAACGCCTCGCCGAGATCAACCACCTTCGATTTGCCCAAGTTAATTCCTAAAACACACTCAGGACGACGATGCGCGTAACGCGCCGACAAGCGCGCCGCGACGGCAGCTGCTCCATGATTATTGAAACCCATACGGTTGATCACCGCGCGATCATCGACCAAGCGAAATAATCGTGGCGCAGGATTTCCAGGTTGTGCCTGTCCCGTCACCGTGCCGATTTCAACGTGTGAAAATCCACATGCGCCGAGCGCGTCGATCGCCACGCCGTTTTTGTCCAGACCAGCAGCCAAACCCAGCGGACTACGAAAATCCATATCCCAAACGCGCTGCTGCAAAGCCGCGTGTTCGTAACCATACCAAGCGCGCAGCAAACCCGCAGGCGCCGCACGCGGTAACGCAGCGATGATCAGGTTGTGAGCGGTCTCAGCGTCGAGGCGGAAGAGCAACGGCTTCAGCAGCGTAGTATAGGCGTCCATGGCGGGCGGGAGGCTAGCCAGCGATGCCGCTGAAGCCACCGCGCCCGGCCTATTGATTTGTTAACGATAGAAGATAAATGATGGTCATGTCACCATCGCTCTCAAACAAACGTGCGCTGCTCATGCGCGCGCTTCTCCTCACTGGTGCTGCGATACCTGGAATGGCGGTAGAAAAACAAGATTTTCTTCTGCTCGTCGATATCGCCCCTAAAGCCTATCGTCTGCATGTCGATGAACCAGGGTATGCCCGCTGGGATGATCGCGGGACTTTTTCATCAAATGTGCTCATTTCTCCCACGATACGCATTCATGAAGATGGCGAAGATGGGGCTTCCGGCTTCCGTGTGGGTCAAATAGGTGCCTTTTCTGATTCTCGCTGAGAGGATGAGGCCATGAACGATCGTGAACTCTATCAACGCAT
>JAYVSL010000198.1:0-18270 GCA_043775355.1 Planctomycetota bacterium | reverse complement strand
GGCACCGATGAATACGTGGGTTTGAAACCAACCGATCATCGCAGCACACGGTATTTAATGAACTTTCATTTGTTCCGTCAGGTCGATATTCCGCTGGAGCAGACCTACGTTCCACGTGGTGATGTCAAAGATTTAGAAGCCGAGTGCAAAGCATGGGATTTATTGATCGATGCTCGCGGCGGTCTTGATTCGGTGGTGTTAGGTTTGGGACACAATGGTCATGTCGGCCTGAATGAACCAGGATCTTCGCCGAAAAGTCGCATGCGCGTCGCCACGTTAACGCCGTCGACGCTTGCGGCGCTCAGTGATGGTAGTCGTTTTAAGAATCTCGAATCGACGCCGCCAACCGCGATTACTATGGGTATGGCGACGATCCTTGAAGCGCGTGAAGTATTGCTCATCGCTACTGGACTGGGTAAGGCCGATGCACTCCATAAAATGGTTGAAGGACGTAGTGGTCCAAGTGTGCCCGCCAGTTTGTTACTGAATCATCCCAAGCTGACGGTGTTCGCTGATAGCGATGCGGCTTCGCGCTTGGATCCTGAATCGTTGGCTAGAGCGGAAAAATAAAGCGTCAGCATTCGATCGATAGTTGTTCGATAGTCGTTCGGTCTTGAGTTCGTCACCGCCTCAGGGAATCGTATGCGCAAAGCAACCGAGACCACCGTGCCTGTCGACACTGTTCAGCAACTTACTGCGGTACGTCAGCCGCCGCAAACGTTGTTGGAGTTAGCCGAACGTATCGGTCACGATTCAGAACTCATCGATGCAGGCCGCTTGGTGGCGAAGCGGCGCGATAATGTTTTGGGTTTGCTGTTACGCGATGTGACTCGTGAGGAAATTGCGGTCATGGAAGACCGTGGTTGCCGCGCAGATGATTGGAAGCAAGTGCAAGTGGCACAGGATTTCGATGCCTTCCGGGTGCGTCGTACGCATCTGAAAGGGCATTGCGTCCTTGGCCGATTTACTGGCGAGATCGAAGTGCTCAGCGGCATCAAGCTGCCAAGTGGCATTTATGATTGCACCTTGATTGATTGTCAGGTCGGCAACGACTGCTTGCTCGAAAATGTGCGCTTTGCCGCCAACATCATCATTGATCGTGAAGCGGTGTTGTTCGACCTTGGCTCAATCACGTGTTCTGGCGCGGCGTCATTTGGTGCGGGTCAAATTATTCCCATCGGTGTTGAAACCGGCGGTCGCGAATTACCGCTGTGGGCAGAAGTCACTATTGATGAGGCCGCGCTGGTGGCCCGCGAACGCATTGATGTTGCTGGCCAAGAAGCCGTGAAAATCGCCGTGCAACGCTATGCGCAAACGGTGGTCAGTCCGGTGGGCTGGGTTCGTCGTCGCGCGCGGGTTCGTCATGTGGAGCGTATTCGCGATGCTTACATCGGTGTCCACGCGGTCATCGATCACGCGCTGGAATTATCGAACGTCGCGGTGTTGTCTTCTGGTGAAGAGCCGACGGAAGTCAGTGGCGGCGCGGCCGTGCGTGACAGCGTGCTCCAATTCGGTGTCACCGTCACTGGCAATGGTATTGTACGTTGTTCGGCGATGCTCGAACACAGCGCGGTTGATGAACACGCCTCCATTTTCGGCAGCGTTATTGGACCCAACACCACCATCGCCAAAGGAGAAGTCACCAGCAGCTTGGTCGGTCCATTCGTTGGATTTCATCATCAAAGTCTGCTGATTTCGGCGTATTGGCCCGAAGGCAAAGGCAACGTCGCTTACGGCGCCATGGTCGGATCAAATCATAACGGTCGTGCGCCGGATCAAGAAATCTGGCCCGGTGAAGGTTGTTTCTTCGGCCTGGGTTGCGCGATTCGTTTCCCGTCCGATTTCAGCGAAGCGCCTTACACGGTCATCAGTATGGGCGTGTCAACGCTGCCGCAAAAAATTCGTTTTCCATTCAGTCTCTTGACGGTTTCTGCGGAACCGATCGATGAGTCGCAGGGACGGGTGCCACGCGCCTATAATGAACTCATCCCGGCCTGGGGGTTATTTGCCAATGCTTACGGTCTGGTACGTACCGAACTCAAATTTGCGAAACGCGATCAGGCCAGACGTCATCAGATCGATTACAAAGTCATGCGTCCGCAGATCATGCGCCAGGTCCGTGAAGCGCGCGATCGTTTGCTCAATGTGACCACGACCAAGCCGGTGTATTTGGAAACTGACATTGATGGCATTGGTAAAAATTTTCTGCGCGAAGAAACGCGCTTGAAGGCCATTGAGGTCTATGGTCGAGCGTTGAAGCGTTACTGCCTGCGCGTGTTGTTGGCCGAGCAGGAAGGCAATCTGCAAATACCAGGTTCAGGCGAGCTCGCTCATGAGCTTGCTCGACAGTTGCTGCCCGGCATTGGTTTTAATCAGCGCATGAAGCTGTTACTCGACATGGAGCGTCAAAACGCCGAACTGGTCCAAACCAGTAAGGCTCGCGACGATGAACGCGGCGCGCGGATTATTCCTGGGTATGCAGAAGCGCACCTGGCTGCCGCCGATGATCCCGTGGTCGCCAGCGCCTGGGCGCGGGTCACGAAGACGGCAGAGCGCATCGCCAAGCTGGGCGTGGCGCTCTGAGTCGTTGGCTCGCCAGAGCACGGTGCCGACAGTGGCGGAGGTGAGCGGTGAGTGGTTTTGACATCGCTCAAGTGCTGGCCATCCTGTGCCGCCCGCGAGGAACCTATGGCCGAGGCCCATGCTCAACAATTTCCAGATGCGTCTGGCCGCTTCGGTCGTTACGGCGGTCGTTACGTCCCAGAGACGTTGATCCCTGCCCTAGATGAGATTACGGCGGCTTATGCGCTGGCGAAAAAAGATAAGGCTTTTCAGAAGCAATTTCGCGACTTGCTTAAAAATTTTGTCGGTCGTCCAACACCGTTGACCTTTGCCGCCAAATTGTCTGACAAGTTCAAGCGCCGCATTTACCTCAAGCGCGAGGATCTGAACCACACCGGTGCGCACAAAATCAATAACGCGATTGGCCAAGGATTGCTGGCGCTGAAACTGAAAAAGAAACGTATCATCGCTGAGACCGGCGCTGGTCAGCATGGCGTTGCCACGGCGACCGCTTGTGCGTTGTTGGGTCTTAAGTGTCACGTCTACATGGGCACTGAAGACATGCGTCGACAGCAGCCCAATGTTTTCCGTATGCGTTTGTTGGGTGCAGAAGTCATCGGCGTCGATTCTGGCACGCACACGCTGAAAGACGCGGTGAACGAAGCGTTGCGCGACTGGGTCACCAACGTTGAGCATACGCATTACATCCTTGGCAGCGCACTCGGACCGCATCCCTATCCGATGATGGTGCGCGATTTTCAAAGTGTGATTGGTCGCGAAGCGCGGGCACAAATTCTTAAGGCCGAAGGACGTTTACCAGACGTTTTGTTGGCGTGCGTCGGCGGCGGTTCGAATTCGATCGGATTATTCCATCCCTTTATGAAGGATACGGCTGTGCGCTTCATCGGCGCCGAAGCTGGTGGGCGCGGCAATGCGCTTGGTGAACACGCCGCGCGTTTTTCAGGCGGCACTTTCGGCGTCTTCCAAGGCATGGCCAGCTACGTGCTTCAAAACGAAGACGGCCAAGTCATGGGCACTCATTCAGTCAGCGCTGGTCTTGACTACGCCTCGATTGGACCCGAACACGCGTGGATGCGTGATGCCAAACGCGCTGAATATCTGCGTTGTTCTGATGAGCAGGCATTGGCTGGATTACATCTGCTGTCAGAGACCGAAGGTATTATTCCCGCGCTCGAATCCGCGCACGCCATTGGCGTGTTGGGAGAAGTCGCCGCAAAGACCCGCAAAGGTGGACTCATCATCGTCAACGTTTCCGGCCGAGGTGATAAAGATGTGGCCGAGGTAGCGCGATTTGAAGGAGTGAATTTGTGATTTCTCAATGTCCGATGCCATTCCATGTCCGATGTCCAATGTCCGATGTCCGATGTCTTTTGGGGCGGTGTGTTCCGGTGGATCGACGTCTATTTTTAATGGGGTCGCGATGAGCGCTTCGCCCACCAAGGCTGTCCGTGCCCGCAAGGCCTTTGACATCGGACATCGGACATCGGACATCGGACATGGAATGGCATCGGACATCGCAGAAAACCGCATTGCTCGCTGTTTCGCGACCTTGCGCGTTGAGGGCAAGAAAGCCTTCATCGCCTATATTTGTGCCGGTGATCCTGATCTGGATGCGACGGTTGAGTTGGTCGTCGCGATGGCCGAACAAGGTGTCGACATCATCGAACTCGGTATTCCTTATAGCGATCCGATGGCGGATGGTCCGGCGAATCAGGCGGCGTGTGAACGCGCGTTGGCTAGCGGAACCAATGTCCGAGGAGTTCTCGAAGCGGTTCGGCGCATTCGCATGCGGACTCAGGTACCATTACTCTTCTTTACCTATTTAAGTCCGGTCTTGGCGTATGGCCCGGAGCGTTTTGCTGCTGATGCCGCCGCTGCTGGTGTCGATGGATTATTGCCGCTCGATCTTCCGCCCGAAGAAGGCCCTGAATTTTTAGCCACCATGCGCGCGGCTGGTTTGGCAACCATTTGTTTATCGGCTCCGACCACACCGTTGGCGCGCAAGAAAATGTTGATGCGTGAAAGTCGCGGATTTTTGTATTACGTCTGCCGCCTTGGGGTCACCGGCGAACGAGCGGAATTGCCCGCTGATTTGGCTGCGCAGGTAAAGGCGCTCAAGCGCACCGCAGATGGTCCGGTGTGCATTGGCTTCGGCATTTCCAGTCCCGAGCAAGCTGCGCTCGCCGCCAGTCACGGTGATGGCGTTATCGTCGGCAGCCACTTGGTGCGAATGATCGAAAAGCACGGTAAAGACGCCGATTTAGTCGCTAAAGTTGCAAGTCGTGCGGGCGTCTTAGCCACTGCGGTTCACGGCATACGGATCTGAGTTTTTTGTGAAGCCAGAGCCGGAATTATTCGATCTACCGATGAGTCTCGGCGACCACCTGCACGAACTCCGTCGGCGGCTGATTTTCCCGATCGCATCTTTGGCAGCGTTGTTTTTGGTGGCCTTTATCTTTGAGGGGCAACTGAAGATTCTATTTTTCAAGCCGATGATGTGGGCGTTGGAGATGGACCCGATTATTACCGAAAAGGCGGGAATAGATCCGAAAACATTCAGGCTTCAAGCCATCGACGTGATGGAAAGTATGATGGCATCGATGTCGGTGTGTTTTTACGCATCGATTTTTTTCGCCTTCCCCATTTTCATTTATCAGTTGTGGATGTTCGTCAGCGTTGGCCTGATGCCGAAAGAGCGTCGTCTAGCGTTTTTATTTATCCCAGTTGGCATCATGTTTTTTTACGCCGGGACAGTGGCCGGGTACTTTAAAGGTTTACCATTCTATTATTACGTGTTGATTAAATGGGCAGCTAACGACCCCATCACTGTCTTTAAGCCAGCATTGGAATCATACTTAAGTAACTTTGCTCTGATGACCTTGGTTTTCGGTTTTATTGCTGATATCCCTTGGCTTATCATGGTTATGGTCAGAGTTGGATTTGTTACCGTCGATCAACTTGGGAAAAATCGTAAGATAGCGATCATGGTGAATGCCGTAATTGCAGCATTCGCCGCGCCGCCGGATTGGTTCAGCATGGTTGTCATGATGATTCCCTTAGTCGGCTTATTTGAACTCGGTCTACTCTTAAGTCGCTTGATGATGTGGCATCATCGTCGGATGACCGTCAAAGAAGAAGCCGCCGAATTGAAGCGCATGGCCGATGAAGAACTTGCAGCTCATCGTGCGCACGTACCAACAGACGATCATGCGCCTGAGTCGACTTCGCTTCATGACGAGGGTGCGCAATCTGTTCCTCGTGGTCAGAGCGTAGGATCGCCTGACCATGTCATTGATCATAACGAAGGTTCGATGGGCGACGCCAGCGGCGATACGTTGAAAGATGACCCAACTGCCCCGCGCAAGGATGACGACCGTGGTTGAACGTGCTCATGTCGTGGTGGTGAAGATCGGCTCGAATTCCCTGGTTGATCGCCAGGGCCGTTTAGATCTGCCGTTCCTTGATGCCATTGCGTCCCAATTTGCCGCGATCACGAAGACTGGTCATCGTCCGGTGTTGGTCACCAGTGGCGCGGTCGCCAGTGGCGTGGGTATTTTGCGCCTGGGCGAACGTCCTCCCGGTTTGCCGGATCGCCAAGCGTTGGCCGCGATTGGCCAGGTGAATCTCGCTCATCGGTGGGAAGTTGCGCTTGCTGCGCATGGGTTGGTGGCAGCGCAATTATTGCTGACCTACGATGATTTTACTGAACGTGAACGCTATCTGAATTTGACGGCAACTTTGCGTTCATTGTTCGCCTATAACGCCGTGCCGGTCATCAATGAAAATGATCCCGTAGCGGTGCAAGAATTAACCGTTGGCGATAATGATCGCTTATCCGCATTGATGGCGACCTTATTGGGTGCAGAGCGGCTTATTTTGCTTACCGATATCGACGGCGTGTACGACGCCGATCCACGCACGAATCCGCAGGCAAAACGCCTGACCGAAATTCCCACCGTGACGACCAAGCATGTGGCTGCCGCTGGTGAAGCCGGCGCACGTGGTCGTGGCGGCATGCGATCAAAATTGGAATCCGCACGCTTGGCAAGTGGAGCGGGAGTCATCACCACCATCGCTCTGGCACGCGAAGAACGCGTCATCGAACGCATCGTCACTGGCGAGTCCGTCGGCACCAGCATTCCTGGGAAAGGCGAACGCGCCGATGGTCGTCGTCGTTGGCTGGCAGTCGCCCGCCGCGTCCATGGTCAATTGCATCTCGACGCTGGCGCAGAACGCGCTGTCGTCGCCCAAGGACGAAGCCTTTTGCCAGCAGGAATCACCAGTATTTCCGGTCGTTTTGAACGCGGAGATACGGTTGGTTTATTGTCACCTGATGGTGAAGAAATTGCACGCGGCCTCGTTGGTCTGTCATCGACCGAGCTTGCGCAGGTGTGCGGCAAACGTTTGGACGTGGCTGCTCAGTTGCTTGGCTATGCACTGCCGAAAACCGTTGTGCATCGTGATAATATGTTGGTGTTAACCCGACGTTGAACTTAGGCGTCAGCAAATGGCGGCATCGGACAACCGAGCATCAACGAAACGACGCGTAACAATTCAGCTTCGTTGGGTTCGATCAGGCCATCAGCGGCAATGGTCCAAGCGCAGGCATCGATGATACGTTGTTTCAATCCAGAACTCGCTTGGCTGAGGCGCAGCATTGCGGCATCGAGAGCCGCTGGTCCGCAGCGCTCCACGCTCAACATGGGTAACGTCGCGCCGCGTTCGATAAGACGCGCGGCACCGGCGGCGAAAGCAGCGCGTTTTGCGGCGGGATCTTGCGGGCCGAAGTGGGCCAACGCCGACAACAGCGTGGCTGCTGGATCCAACAGTGGCGCCAGTGCATAGATCGCACTGGGGCGAGTCGTGAGTGGCGCGAGATGCGCAGATATCAGGCGAGTTAAACAGTATTCAGTCGGACTGATGACACCGTCGGCTTGTGCGAGGTGATCAAGTAACGTGAGAAACGGAGGGCGTTGGCTTGAACTTAATTGCTGCAAGGCAGGGCAGCAAATTTCCAACAGTGGTAGGCGCGCGCGAGGATCGAGCGCCGCTACGAACGGATGGAGTCGTCGTACTTCTTTGGTCAACGCTGGATCACCTGCACGCTCCAGAAGATCAAACAACGGCATGGCTTTGAGGCGGTCGCTGCCGCACAGCAACGCCACCACCACCGCGCGGGCGCTAAAGGTATCGTGGGCGGCCGTGGCCAATGCTTCCGGCAGAGACGCTCGTATGGCTGCGCCAAATTCCACCTGACGTGGACTGACGGTGCCGATGCGCGCGATCACTTGGTCAACAGCCATACGACGGTCGGATCCAGGTTGTGCTGCCGCCAGCGAAGCGACGGGGGCAGCTCCTGTTTCATATTTTAGCTCGGTCGGTTGCACGCTGGCGGCGGGAAAATGGCCATCCCATTGTGGATCGATCGCGCGGATGCGCTCATCAAGTGGCGGATGCGTGGCTAATAATCCGATGAATGGTGCGGTTATGGCGTTGCCAAAAAACATATGGCTCGCTTCATTGGTATGGGGATGGCCAACGAATGAGCGCTTCGAACCGCCGCCGAGTTTTTTGAGCGCCGAACCTAAACCATCTGGATTTCGTGTGAATTGAACAGCCGAAGCGTCGGCAAGAAATTCACGTTGGCGACTAATCGCGGCTTTGATCAGTTGTCCGAAAAAATAACCGATCGAACCGATGATCAGCAGAGCGATACCACCGGCTAATAATGCCAGCGTACCGTTGCCACCCTTCGACGATGAACTGCGGGTGTTCCCAGAATTTGCCGCCAAGCGCATGACCAAACGACCAGTGAGAGCGATCACCAAGATGCCATGGATAAGTCCCATCAGCCGCAAATTGATCCGCATGTCGCCGTTTAAGATGTGACTGAATTCATGACCGATGACACCTTGCAGTTCATCGCGACTGAATTGTTGCAACGCACCATTGGTCACCGCGACCACAGCGTCTTGTTGGCCAAGTCCTGCAGCGAAAGCGTTAATGCCGTCCTCGCGGTCGAGCACGTATACCTGCGGCATGGGAACGCCGGATGCGATCGCCATTTCTTCGACGACATTGACCAATTGTTTTTCGCGCGGATTGCGCCCAGGCTCTGCTGGCCGACCACCAAGTGAAACCGCGACGGTTGGTCCGCCACCGCTTAGTTGAGCGATTTTGAACAGACTGCCGAGACTAATAATGGCAAGCGTGATGATCGTCGCGGCCATTTGTGCTTTGAGATGCACATGACTGAACAGCGGTGCGTCATAGCGTGCATCGCTTTCAACGCCACCGCGTCGCAGAGTCTCCTTCGCGGTGCCTTGCACATACCACTGCACCGCCACATACGTAACGAGATTCACCGCCAAAACCGTAGCGATCACCGCTAGAATGAACATCCACGTGAGTCGGCGGGTTAAAGCGCGTGCGTGGTCTTGGCGGGCGAAGAAGTCCATTTTTTTCTATGTCCGATGTGCGATGTCCGATGTCCGATGTCTGGTCATGAGAAGGAGACTTTTGGGGCTACGCGTTCGACTGGGTTTTCAATTTCGTAGGGGACTGCAGGGCCGAAGTTGAAAACGCCAGCGAAAAGATTGTTGGGGAATATTTCGCGCGCGGTGTTGTAAACCATGACGCCGTCATTGTAGGCTTGGCGGGAAAAGGCGACTTTATTTTCAGTCGTAGTGAGTTCTTCACTCAACTGATTCATCGTCGTGTTCGCCTTCAGGTCTGGATAGGCTTCTGATAAAGCAAAGAACTTGCCCATCGAACCAGTGAGGGTTCCTTCTGCTGCTAAAAATTGCTTCATCGCAGTTCCGTCCGTCGGATCAGCTGCCACGCGTGATTGCATTTGTGCGGCTTGATTACGCGCAGCAATCACGGCTTCGAGCGTTCCGCTCTCATGCTTCAGGTAGGCTTTGGCAGTTTCCACCAGATTCGGAATCAAATCGTAGCGACGTTTCAATTGCACATCGATTTGACTATAGGCGTTTTTGAAGCGGTTGCGAAGTGCGACCAAATTGTTGTAGATGCCAACTGCCCACATGAACAGCAACAGGCTAATGATGGCAACGACGACAACGACGATGAGCCAAGGTTCCATGGGTATCTCCTAGGTATGATGTGTATGACGTAGAGGCCGGGTGAAAAGACGGATTTGTCCAGCTCATCGGCTGACAGGTCGCCGAAGCATCGCTATGGAAGTCGCGATTTCCTCACGGGCATTGGCGGTGGCCGTGAGAAAGCTTCCAGCAAGCCGTGGGCTGAAGAAAAATTATCATCGCGCGATGTTAAAGATTAAGGCTGGGATGAAACCCGCATCAGATACCTGTTCCCCGTTGTCGCCAACTCCATAGATTCCTGCCATGATTACACCGCATCCACAATATGTTGTCGACGCCGTCGGACGCTCCACCGCCGTTCAGGTACCAATCGAGGAGTTCCGTGCACTGGTTTTGGCAGCTTTTGCCAGTGGTCGCCTTGGCGTGGCGGAAGCCGCGACCTGTCTGGGAGTGACGCGCCCAGAGTTCTATGCGCTCGCTGCCGAGTCTGGAGTTTCGACATGCACGTATACGATTGGATCGGTTGAGGTAGAACTTGCCAACCTTTGACGCTGTGGTGATCGCGGACTCCAGTCCGTTCGTCCATCTCAATCGCATCGGTCGCATTGACTTGCTCCCAGCTCTCTTTGTACAGGTGACCGTGCCGAGCATGGTCGCGACGGAAGTCGGCAGAGGCAGCGCACATTTTTCTGGGATCGACGTGCGGGCACTTTCCTGGGTAACGGTGCTGCCTGATCGTAGTGATCCTGACATCGCAGCGGATTCCAATCTTCACGTGGGAGAAATTGCGGCGCTGAGTTTGGCTCGCGCTACACCGAACCACTTGCTCATTATCGACGACCTCGCTGGTCGAACGGCAGCACAACGGCTCAAGCTGCGCTTCATTGGCACCGCTGGTGCGGTTATTCGCGCACGGAAAGAAGGAATCATTCCATCAGCGGCTGTCGTCCTTGATGCGCTTGCTGCGAACGGCTTCCGACTTGCCGCAGATATTCGTAAAGTGCTCCTTGATGTGGTTGGCGAAACGTGATCCAGATTTTGACGTCGCAAATGGTGACGTCAAAAGCGTCAATAGAAAACGGGGGTAAGGTAAAAGTATGTCGAAGCGCCCAAAACCAAACCTCGACGATTCCCCGTCCGTTCTTTGTGATCTCAAACGTCTAGCGATCATAAAATGTCTGTCTGCCATCCCAGGAATCTGGCGGCGACTGTCAAACTTTACGACTTTGCAGTGAGTCGAAAATTGGGGCAGGAAAGCGGGTAACGACGCTCTTCAGCGAACGTCGGCGGACCTGGGCTTTCATCTGCACGTGTTGTTGCACACTCCGCGCCCGATGTCCGACACCGTTCAAGAATTGGAGCGCCTTCGCGCGCTGTTGCCGCACGTCATGGCGGCTGATGCATGGTGGGCGCTGTATCGATTCGATGGCATCGCCGCGCGGGTGGCGCGTGGTCAGCCGGTTGAACGCGTGGTTGGCGAAATCGCTCAGCGTTTAGAGGCTAGCGCGGCTGAGGTTCTTCGTCGTACGCAGTTACCGCTGACGCTGTCGTATCCTGAACATTTGCCGGTGGCGCAGCGCCGCGAAGAAATTCTCGCGGTGTTGGCGCAGCACCGCGTGGTGGTGTTGACCGGTGAAACCGGCTCTGGCAAGACCACTCAATTGCCAAAGTTACTGTTGGAGGCTGGTTATGGTCGACGCGGTTTAATCGCGTTGACGCAGCCACGTCGCGTCGCCGCAGTGGCGATGGCGGCGCGTATTCGTGAAGAAACCAGCGCTGGTGAGCGCGTGGTAGCGCACAGCGTACGCTTCGATGACCGTGCGAATGGCGATACGTTGGTGCGCGTCATGACCGATGGTTTGTTACTGGCAGAGGCGGTGAATGATCCAAATTTTCTGCGCTACGATGCCATTGTTATTGATGAGGCGCACGAGCGCAGTCTGAACATCGATTTGCTGCTGGGTCTGTTAGTCTTGGTGCGTCGTCGTCGCCCTGATTTGGCAGTGGTGGTATCGTCGGCAAGTATCGCAGCCGAGCGCTTCGCGGCTTATTTGTCCGGCGTTGAGTCAGCGCCCGTGCCTGGCTCCGCCGCGTCACCAGCAACCGTTTCGAGCAACGTTCCGATCATCGCCGTCACTGGCCGAACTTTTCCCGTTGAGATCCGTCATCAACCGCCAGCGGACGAAGATATCGGTTATTTGGGCGCAGCGTTATCGGCGATTCGCGGCTTGCACGATGCGGGCGAGAGCGGCGATGTGCTGTGCTTTCTGCCAACGGAACGCGATATTTTGGAAGCGCGGCGGCGTTTGCACGAAGTCCCAGGCATGGATGTACTGCCGTTATTCGGTCGCCTGACACCGCAGGAACAACAGCGGGTTTTTTCGTCGTCGCGTCAGCGCAAAGTCATTTTAGCGACCAACATCGCGGAAACTTCACTGACCATTCCCGGCATTCGCTATGTCATCGACACCGGATTAGCGCGCTTCAAACGCTATCAGGCGAGCAGTCGTATCGAACGCTTGCCGGTGGAGGCGATCTCGCAGGCCTCCTGCATTCAGCGTGCCGGTCGCGCCGGTCGCGTCGAAGCCGGCATCTGCATCCGGCTGTATCGAGCCGAAGATTTCGCTCTGCGCGATCCGTTTACCTCACCAGAAATTCTGCGCTCGAATCTCGCTGGCGTGGTGTTGTCGTGTTTGTCCATGGGCCTTGGTGACCCCGAACAATTTCCGTGGTTAGACGCCCCATCATCGCACGCGTGGCATCAAGCGCGCGGTTTGCTCGATGAATTGGGGGCGTTCTCTCTAATGTCCGATGTCCTTCCGATGTCCGATGTCCGATGTCCGATGTCCGATGTCGGAGAGCGTTCGTTACCGACATCGCCGACCAATGATGTCAGTCCCAAATCCAACGTCGTAGCAAACGACATCGGACATCGGACATCGGACATCGGACATAAAAAAGATATCGGACATCGGACATCGGACATCGGACATAAAAAAGACCTCGGACATCTACAAAAGCTGTCGCCTCTTGGCCGCCAATTAGCAGCTATTCCGGCGGATCCGCAGGTGGCGCGTATTTTGGTGGCGGGCATTACCGATGAGGTGCCGCATGAGGCGTGCACCATCGCGGCATTTTTATCGGTGCAGGATCCGCGCGTTCGTCCGGTTGGTTCGGAAGCGAAGGCGGACGCCGCGCATCGGCGTTTTGTGCATGAGGCTGGTGATCTGGCGACCGTGTTGAAATTATGGGACGCGTATCAAGACGCTGGTTCGAACAGCGCTCGTGCGCGTTTGTGTGAACAGGGTTTCTTGGGCTATCGTCGAATGCGGGAATGGGCGGATGTCCGTCATCAGTTGTGGCAATCGCTGCGTGATGGTCGCCGTGGAAAGCCGTTGCCGCCTGCGGGGTTCGCCAGCGAGGCGTGGCCGTTGGATCGTATTCATCGCGCGGTTTTGGCGGGCATGCTTGGTAATGTGCTGTTGTATGACCCTGAAGAGCGTTGTTATCGCGGCGCTGGCGATCGCCGGTTACATGTGCATCCAGGCAGCGCGCTCAAAGCTGGCAAAGCTGATGACGGCAAACGCGCGCCAGCTCCGCCGCAATGGTTGGTCGCATGTGAGGTGGTGGAAACCAGTCGTTTGTATGCGCGATTGTGTGCGCCAATCGATCCGCGTTGGGTCATCGATTTGGCCGGTGAGCGGGTCAAGCGGCGTCATCGTGATTCGCATTGGCATCCTGCGCGCAAACAGGTGGTGTGCCGTGAAACGGTGACATGGAAGGGACTGCCGCTCATTGAAGGAAAGTTAGTTCCCTACGAACGTGTTGATCCGGTGGACGCGACGCGCGTGTTTGTTGCCCAAGCCTTGGTCGCAGAGGGGGACGATTCGGCACAGATCGAGCGAGAGTTTCCATTCATTGCCGCGAATCGCGCGACTGCACGCAAAGCGCGTGGGTTGCGTGATCGCTTACGTGATCCGTCATTGCATGTCGATGACGCGCAGGTGGTGGCATTTTACCATCACCGCTTGGGCGTCGGCCAAGGTGATGCGCCGGTCGTGGCATCGACTGATGCGTTGAGGCGTTTCATCGCCACGCATGGGGTTCAGCGTTTATCATTAAAGTTGAGCGACGTGGTTGAACACGCGTTGGCTGAACACGCGGATGAAATCGCGCCGTTGCGTGCGGCGATGGGTGAAGCGTCGTTGCGGCTGACGTATGTTTTCGCGCCGACCGACGAGACGGACGGAACGACGCTGGAAATACAGGAACAACAATTGGCGCAGATCGATTCGCTGACGCTGGATTGGCTCGTGCCTGCTCGGCTCGAAGAAATGATCGATGCGTATTTCCAGCAAATCCGCAAGGATGTGCGGCGGAAGCTGATTCCCTTTGCCGAAACCGTCAAAGCGTTGGCGCAGGAAATTTCGCCTCAGCGTGGGCGCATGCCGTTGGTGACGGCGTTGACCGTCGCACTTGCGCGCCGACTTGGTTCAGCGGTTGGCGTATTGGACGCTTCGGCGTTGCCGACGCATTTACGTTTACGCTTTCGCATTCGCGATGAAAAAGGCGCCGAGATTTACAGCGGACGCGATCCGCGTTTTCTGGCGGCTCAAGTCGCTGCTGCGGGCGATCGTTTGCGTTTAGTGCGCGCCGAATGGGAAACCGTTCCGTCGACCGTGTGGCCAGGAGATTGTCCGCTGACGGCGACGATCCACGGCATCACTGGATATTTGGCGGTGGTGCGTGATCGCGATGCCAGAGGTGTGGTGGCAGTACGTCGTGCGGTTTTTTCCAGCGCTCCCGCTGCTGCCGCGTGGCATGACGATGGTATTGATGCGGCGCTGGAAGCGGCGCACGATCAGGCGTTGGTCGCCATAGCGACCGCGCCGATTACCTCGCGTACGACTCGTTGCGAACGGATATTTGCTCAACGTCCAGGTCTGCTGCGTCGTCACTGTGCGTTGATGATTCTGTGGTCGTGCGAACGCTCGACGGTGCGCGATCAGGCGGCGTTTACGGCATTGAGCGAGCGCGCCGGACTCGCGCTGCAATCCGCTGCTGCTGGCATCGACGGGTTGCTCGATCAGATCGCCGAACGCTATGACACCTTGCGTAATCGTTTGCGCCAAGGAGCAAAATCATTGGCCATGGCAACGGTGGCTCGCGGGGTCGCAAGTCACCTCGAATTATTAATGGCTCCAGGTTGGACCATGCGTTTGACGTGGCCGGCTCTGCAACGTCTACCGGCGTTTCTTGATGGTCTTGGTCGTCGGCTTGATGGCGCGACCACACGTCCGCAAGATATGCTGCGCACGACCGAACGAATCGCTGCATTGCTTGCAGCGTGGCAAGAAGCGATCGCTGGCGACACCCGTTTGCCAGCGGCGTTGGGCCTATCGCACATGTTGCAAGACTTGGCGGCGATACGCGAAGAAACTTTGTTGGGTCTCGTCAGCGGCGGCGGCAGCGGTGCCGGTTTCGCCGAGGGCCGATTGCGCGATGGTCTGGCGACGGTGGCTCGACGGATGCAAGGTGAAGTGAGCACGCAACGTCGTTTGCGCGATCGCATGCTTGATGTTCGTCGTTCGCTGCAGCGTTTGCCGCCGAGCGTGCGGCGCGATGCGCTGATGGCGGAAGGTGATCATTTACTGGTCGCATTTCCGACGCTGGGATTGGCGGTTGATCTGGTGGCCGAACGTCAGCAGTTAGAAGCGTGGTGTGAACGCGCAGTTTTAGCGCGGTAAAAGCAGCATTTTATTATAATTGGATAGACCTACGTTTGTATCAAGCTGATGACACGGCGTCGCTCATGTGTGGTAAGTGGATAGGTCAGCGCACTTGTGTGGCGTGGCATGACTCGACACTGCCAACCATGCGTACGCTTATCATTTGCACGGCTCTCGTTGTTTTTTCTGTGCTGAGTAGCTGCGCTCAGCCGCCACGTCAGGTGACAGCTGATGACTTCAAAGTCTTGCGAACGTACGGTTTTGATACCACGGTTCCAGAACCACAGGCAACTTGGAATCCGGAAACCTATCAGTTATTAGCGCGCAGCACGGGTGGTTTTTCGATATTGGATGAGGGTACGGGACTGCAGCAAAGTTTTTCCAGCCCCGCCAACGAGGCGAAACATCAAACGGCATACCCGGTATGGATCAGTCGTTTGCAGTTCGCCTTTGGTCCGAAAGACAATGTCATCACCACGGTGGATGAGCGAGTCGTCCCCACCAGTGAAGGCATATCGGTCGTCACCTTGCTGGAATCGATTACGGGAAGGAATGTGCCACAGCCACGGAAGACTCTTACCAAGTTGGGCTATCGTCCGCGGTTGTGGGGTCGCAATCTGGTGACGACAAGTGAAAATCGAATTTTTGTGGTGAATCCATTTGGCGAAATTTCCGAATTTGGGCCTGGCTTTATGCCGGAACCACAACGCATGGGTGTTGGCATTACCTGGCAAGAACGCCCGGTGATGGAAGTCGATCACTGGACCGGAAGCGACACGCGACGCGGAAATTTATGGATTCGTTGGCGCACTGGCGTCACCACCTCGCTCGCCAATGCAGTTGAAGCGCGTTGGACTGCTGAAGGCGGCGTATTGTGTACGGTTATGCGAGCGGAGCCACTTCCAGGGCAACCATGGTGGAGTGGTGGCACCGACATTTATTATATCGCCAATGCGAAAGCAAATCCTGTGCTGGTGGCAGTTGATGCGCGAAGCGGTTCGCCGCACCCGAAGGAACGAGTCTGTGCTGCGGTTGGACGCAGTGGTGCTTTAATTTTGTGCGGCTTTGACGGTAATTTCCGCCATCAAATAAAAGAAAAAGGTGATAACCCGGAATGGAGCTACGACGGCCGGCGGTTGGTGGCCGAAGAGCCAGGCGTTGACGGACAAAGCGATAAACGCTGGTTGCAGGTCTATGTCTTCAAGGCAGTGAATGCGGCAAATACCGCAAAATAAAATAGTGTGGCACGAGCGGCTTGAGCTCATGATTTTCACATTTGATTCTTCCCACACGCCCCGATTTTTCACTCACAGTACGCTGAGCACTTCGTGTTGACCAGTGAACGAGTAAATGCCCATGCAATTTGATCCCCATTCGCTTGATCGTCGTGTTTTGTATCGCTGGTTGATCGGCTGTGTGGTGCCTCGTCCCATTGCCTGGATCACCACGATGTCTGAAGGTGCAGTGGTGAATCTGGCGCCGTTCAGCTTTTTCAACGGCGTGTCTTCTAGCCCGTTGGTGGTGAGTGTGGCCATTGCTCATCGTGAGCCAGTGAAGGACACCTTGCGTAATCTGCGAGCGACGCGCGAGGCCGTCGTCCATATTGCGCCACCAGCGCGCTTGGCCGAGGTTCATCAAAGCGGCGGTGACTATGCTTCGTCGGTCAGTGAAGTCGCGGAATTAGGCTTGGCGACGATTACAAGTACCGTCGTGCGTCCGCCGCGCCTTGCGGAATGCCCAGTCGCTTTTGAGTGTCGCTTGTTACAAGAAGTTCCGGTCGGTTCACCTGCCACGGCTTTGTGCTTACTGGAAGTGGTGCACGTTCATGTGAGCGATGCGATACTTGGTTTGGACGGCTTTCCGGATGCGCGCCGGTGGTCAACCCCTGCACGCCTGGGCGGTCGCAGCTATTTAGACGGCAATGGTTGGACGGTAGTCGATCAACCGCTGCAAGTCGTGCCGGAACAGAAACGCATGTGAGATTTCATGTGGATGACGTCGAAAAGAACATAAAAAAATCCAAAAAACGCGTTACTGCTCAGGCCGTCCGGCGCTGTCCGGCGCTTCCTCATTTCTTTATCGAAGCATCCTCCTTGCGCGCGATGACATGCAGGAGGATTTCAGCTCGCTAGTACACGTGACTGGACGTTTACGCACCCACAGTGAACTGATCGGCATGAACAACAAAGCCAAGCGGGCGAGTGGATAACCACTCGCCCGCTTGGCTTTACCATCAGATGACCGGTGAAGATCAGCCGTTTCCGACCAATCCCAGGCTGTTGTACGCCAACGGCACGGCTCCCGACACGGCAGCTGCCGCCTGGGCAGCTACGGCATCTAGGTCTTTCTTGGACTGGCTTTTCGGAACCGTTACCGCAACCACGCTCATCGTCTGGTTGCCCGCGGCATCCGCGACCATGGCGCGGACCAGATAGACCCGTCCATCGCCACCGCCTGCTCGTTCGGCGCGCAGACGCAGTCCTGTGATCTCGTTCTGCGCATTACGCAGCACTTCGGCGTCGGGCGCGGTGGAGCCATCGCCTTCGCTGTCTAGCGACTCGTCTTGAGTCACCGACAGGAGGGTCACCAGCTGTGCCGATCCGGCATTGTCCGTAGCGATCAGCGACAGACCGACGTCGACAAACTGATGATTGGGCGGCCACAGGTTTTTAGTGGCAACCGACAGGGTCACCACCGGCTTGGTGGTGTCGACAACCGTCACGGTCAGCGTCGCGGTACCGATGTTGCCCGCATGGTCCGTCGCGGTGTAGGTCAGCACGTAGCTGCCCACGTGCTGAACATCGACCGAACCAGTGACCACGACCGGCAACACGCCATCGCACGCATCCAGTGCAGTCGCACCCGGATCCGTGAAGGTCGCGCCGCATTCCAGC
>JAYVSL010000197.1:0-10498 GCA_043775355.1 Planctomycetota bacterium | reverse complement strand
CCCATGATGCGGAACATGCGCCAGGCGCTTGGTGGGTCAGGTTTATCCATGTGGTCCTCGATACGGTGGTCAGACAAAACATCGGCGCGGCGTTCAGCGGTAAAGTCGCGTTAAAGCGGCGTTAAGGTCGCGCTAAAGTCGCGCCGAAACCCCGTTGAAACGGAGAGGCGCGATCAATGCGGCGGCGCATGCTGTGGCGTCGAACTCGTGAGTATACTACGAATCCGCGCTGTTGGTGCTGCTTTCACGACCGCGTTTGAGTCGCGACTGCATGGCGGCGTGGAGGGTTTCGACGTCGACCTGGGTGACTCCAGGTAATGAGGCGGCTTCACCCAACGTGCGTGGCTTGTGCTTGGCGATGACTTGTCGACCTTCGGTCGAGATGGTTTTGATGGCGGAAATCTGCAAATCCTCTGGCAAAATGACATCGCGATGTCGTTGCAGACGATCAATGCGCCCTTGCTGACGTTCTAAATACGTCGCGTAACGCATCTCGATCCACGCGCCTTCGGCGACCTCGGCAGAGACCTCTGACATTCCTGGCACCAATGGGATGGCGTCTTTCAATTCCGTGCCTTCACCGGCAAGTTGCCGCGCGAGGGTCTCGCCTGCGCTTGCCACCAACGTTGCAATCGCCTTCGCTTTGACATTCACCGCGTCAGCGCGTGCGGCATCGACCAACCCGGTACGCGCCGCCATCGGCGTCAGGCGACGATCGGCATTGTCGGTACGTAAATGCAGGCGGTGCTCAGCACGTGACGTAAACATGCGATATGGTTCGTCTGGGCAGCGGGTGACCAGATCATCGATCAACACACCGATATAAGCATCCGCGCGCGATAGGATGAGCGCTTCACGACCAAGCAGACTGAGCGCCGCATTTGCGCCTGCCATGAGGCCTTGTGCCGCCGCTTCTTCGTAGCCGCTGGTGCCATTGATTTGTCCAGCAAGGTAAAGTCCAGAAACGGTCCGGACATTTAATGAGTGATCCATTTGATCGGCTGCCACGACGTCATATTCCACCGCGTAGCCGTAGCGCAGCACATGCGCGGTGGAAAGCGCAGGAATATCGCGCAAAACCGCGTCTTGGACATCCAGCGGCAAGGAGGTCGACAGACCATTGACGTAAATTTCTTTAGTCGTTCGTCCTTCTGGTTCGAGAAACAAATGATGCGCATCACGATCTTTAAAACGCACCACTTTGTCTTCGATCGAGGGGCAATAACGCGGGCCAACCGAAGCGATTTGACCGTTATACATCGGCGCACGATCAAGATTATTGAGGATATGTGCGTGCGCTGCTGGCGTGGTGTAACATTGCCAGCAACTGATCTGTGCCTGGGTTATTTTTTTGGTGAGGAAACTAAATGGTCGCGGTGGTTCATCGCCCGGCTGTTCGGTACACAGATTCCAGCGAATAGAATCCGCATGAATACGACATGGCGTACCGGTTTTGTGACGAATGAGCCGTAAACCGAGAGCTTTCAGCGACGCAGAAATTCCCACGGCAGTTTGGTCGCCCATCCGTCCGCCCTGAGTCTTAGCCTCACCCTGATGCATCAGAGCTTGCAGGAAGGTTCCTGTGGTCAGGACCACACGTGGCGCGGTGAGCGTGCGGCCGTCTTTCAGGCGTAAGCCGGTGATGATGTTTCTGCGGATGGTGGAATCCGGAAGTTCGGATGCCTCATTGCGTGAAGGGATTTGCGAACTTGGCTTGGTCACCAACTCAATCGCTTCTCCCTGCACCGGGAAAACATTCGGCAGTGATTCGACGGTGTTCTTCATCCACGCGGCGTATTCGGTTTTATCACATTGCGCGCGCGGGCTCCACATCGCTGGGCCTTTCGATAGGCCCAACAAGCGAAATTGAATTCCGGTCGAGTCAGTTGCTAAACCCATCAGGCCACCAAGCGCATCGATTTCGCGCGCGAGCTGTCCCTTTGCCACGCCACCAATAGACGGATTACACGACATTTTGCCGACGGTGTCCAAATTGCCGCTGACCAGCGCGGTGCGGCAACCGAGCCGAGCAGAAGCTGCCGCCGCTTCGATGCCAGCATGGCCTGCTCCGACCACGATCACGTCATACGTATTTCCCGACATGGGCGCGGATCATGGTCCGTGCTCGCCCTTCGCCAGTGGCAGACGCCGTACATTCACTTGAAAAAGCATATGCCCTGGGACGGGAACGACGTTACAACGCGATATTATTTTAGACTCTGCGGTGTTCAGAGTGGAACTTTTCTCCATCCATAGTCTCCTCAAAGCGGTAAGAAAATCGAACAGGAGTCGCGGAGACGCGGAGATGAGAAGAGGAAAAGTTTCAATCTCTCCGACAAGCATCTGCTCCTCCTCCTCCGATCTCCGCGTCCTCCGCGCCTTCTGTTCGCTGTTTTCTTCTTTAACTGTCCAATGAGATTGAACCGACACGAAACGCCGCAGAGCCTTATTTTACCGTAAAGACTTGCTCGACCAATAACGGCCCTGCTGGATGCCCCGTAATCGTGGCTTTCACGCGGTATTCACCGTTGTTGAGCATGCCGAGTGATAATCCAAGTAACGGGCGCATGACCGTTTTTAGGGCTGAGGCCGGACGTTCGAGCGTCATGTTTACCGTAAGGTTAATGGTTTTGTCATTTAACGTCATCCCACTAACCAACGTGCGAGATTCGATCTGGTCGAGTGGGTAACCGTTTATATTTGGCAAGCGTAGATACAGGAGCACATCTTGATTTGCTTCCACGGTTGCCGCTGGAGCGAGAGACGAGGTGGCCCACAAATTCACGCTGTCGGTTATGAGCGTCCATTCGCGATTCCCTGGATTCGTGACGGCGAGTGCTGGCAGATTGCCAGGCTCTTCGATCGCACGTTTGGCTTCATCGCTGATGGAGATGAACTGATACGTTGGTGCGATGGTGGAAGGGAGCACCGTGACCGAGGCGATTTCTGCCAGCTTCACGATGGCACCATCGCCCATGGTTACGCTCATGTCGCCGCTGAAGACCGCAGGATCTGTAAAGACAGCGCGTGAGGCGATCTCATCCCATTGGCTCTGTCGCATGATCGTGCGTAGTCCATCTGCTTTCGGAGATATATGTAATAAGCGACGGCCTTTGGCTTCACGTACTAAAACCTGGAATGCACGTGGCGGTTCGCCGGTTGGTAAAAGATTGCGGAATGAAGCCAAATTTCCCGAGGAGTCGAAGGCGCTGATCACGCCAGCGGCATTGAGCGTTTCCATATTGACGCGCACTGCGGGCTCACCGCTACCAATGACGTATTCGTGCACGACGTAATGTTGACTACTCCGCCAAACCGGTTGCAGCCGTCCATCAATCCATCGATGTTGTTCCGCGCCGATATCGCCAGCGGTGGCTCCGATTTTCCATTGCCCACGCACGGCGCCGTCTTTCCAGGTTGGATTGCGCAAGCCGCTGCCAGCAAGCGTCAGCGTTTCGGTTTCTTCAGCGAAACGATAAACGCGCACCACGCGATCAGTGCCACCGCCGCGTTCGGTTAGCAGCAATTCGGGCTTCGCATCACCATCCAGATCAGCAAAGGTGAACGGCCATTCGTCATCAGCGCCAAGGCGTTGGTCGTTTTCCGTCAGAGATTGTCGGGTGATTTCACGCCAATCGCCATTTTTATGGATAAAAACAGCTAAGCCCAAACTGCGGTGATCAGCGACGGCGGCGGCAACCACCATTTTTTTCCCGTTTTTGAATACCTCGCCAGAAACTACGGCGCCTTCGGGAAACACTTTAGCACGGGGCACATTCGGTGACAGTGTCAGGACACGTGTTTGTATGAATGATGTCAGTGGATCGGCAGCGAACGCGATACAGGCAGTTACTGTGAGGAAGAAGATATAAAAATAGCGGCGCATAAAACCTCTCAGGTGGAACTTTAGCGACTATGGTCGTGATCGCAGCCGCACAGAACCGTTACGTGCTGGCCGCAGTCGACGTCAGAATGAAAGGCACCAACGGAGGATCTTTAGGCTAAAATTGCTGTGATTTAAAAGCGGTACCCCAGCGAAAGGCCAGCATCAATGCCTTTGGCCTTGGCGTCGACATCGGTACCGGCGTTGTCCCACTTTACTTTTATTTGTGAATAACCGCCGGTAAGGCCGATTTGAAGATGACTGCTCCAGGTGTAATACCAGCCGAGTTCGCCAAGCAGTTGAGCGTACGAACTATCGCGCTGACTCCATGGACCAGATCCTGTTTGTGTGCCAACGCCGCGCGCATATCCGAACAGCAATTCGGCGTGATTATTTTTTCCGAGGTAGAAACCTAAACCACCGATGAGGGTGCCGCCGCCTAATTTAAGGTCGAGGTCGCCCAAGCCATCAATGCGTTTGGCGGTGACCTTGGCCATTTGACCGCGCAGGCCAATGACGATGCCCATGTCAGCGTCGATGGAAATGACGTGCTGATCTTTGCTGCCAATGTCACCCGCCATGAGCGACAGATTGACGGTCTCGCCATTGCTGACGGTTATCCCACCGCCAGCACGCAGATCGACAAAACTCAGGGCGGATTCCTCGGCATGGCCAAAGCCAATGGCGAGCAAGGTGAGAGCAACCAGGCAGAGGGAGTTTTGCATGTTGCGCACCCTAGGCAGAGCTATCGGCGGTCAAACCCGCTCTCCCCGTTTTTCACCTTCTCTATGACGTGGACAGTAATGCAGGCCGAGCCCAGCATACCCATGCCGCTTGGACATAGTCCGCCATGCTGCAGGTCTGGGCCGTTGTGCCTGCATCCGTGAAGCCAATCATCCACGCCCCTGCTTAGGAGCGCCCATGACCCAGCCTGGTCCACCGAAAACCACTGAGATCGCCCATCCGGATCCAGCGGTAGAGAATGCCCAGCTGATTTTTCGCGAAGCGTGGGCTCATTTAGAAACAACGGTTGGCCATAAAAATTTACGCTTCCCCAAAGAAATTATTTGGCTGAACGGTGCTCCAGGTTCAGGCAAGGGCACCAATACGCCGTTCATTCTGCGCGAGCGTTCGATCACTGCCCAGCCGGTGGTTACCAGCGAACTGTTGAATTCTGCAGAGGCACAGCGGATTAAAGACGCGGGAAATCTTATCTCGGACCCCATCGTGGTGAAATTGTTGTTCGCTAAATTGCTCGATAGCCAATACCTCAATGGCGTTATTGTTGACGGATTTCCGCGTACGCGCGTGCAAGGCGAATGTCTCAAATTGCTCTACCAGAAAATGTTCGAATTACGCAAAGAATTTTTAGGGACACCCCTCGCCCAACATTTCCCACAACCAGTGTTTCGCATCACGGTATTGTATGTCGAAGAGCGCGAATCGGTAGAACGCCAACTGAAACGCGGACGTCAAACCATTGCTTACAATCAGCGCGTGCGCGATACGGGAGTCGGCGAATTATTAGAAGAACGCGCCACCGACACCAATGAAGAAGCTTGCCGTAAGCGTTATCGCATTTTTAAAGAACAAACGCTTGAGGCACTGCAATCGCTCAAGAAAAACTTTCACTATCATTTAATTAACGCGCAAGCTGACGTTGCTAAGGTCGAACAAAACATCATTCATGAATTTCAGTACCAAAGCACCTTGGAACTGGACGATGAAACACTCGATTCGCTGAATCATATTCCCTTGGCGAATGACATCGTCATCAATGCGCGCCAAAATCTGGTTCGTCGCCTGGATGGTTATCAGCGCGATCACACCGCGCTTTTTAAGCAGGTGATTTACGTTCTTGAACACGAGTTCATGCCGGTCATCAACCTGCATGCGATTAGTGGCCGCGCTGAGATTGTGAACGAAAACCCGGTATTTTCTCAACCGATGGCCTTGCACATGTTGCTCGACGTCTTCAACGAACGCGGCTACTTCGCGGTTGGTCATACGGAAACCAAAGATATTCCGGCGCGTATGGATCTTGCCACGGGGGAAATCGTCTGTCGCAAGAAACCTGTCTACCGATTCTCGATTCGCTTTCAGGGCTCCATCATTCGTCGCGGAACCTGAGCGAAAACAGAGTCTGGAAACCTTGATTTCTTTTTCACAGAGGCGGGATTTTCATGCGTTGCACTACCTGGAATGTGAACGGTATTCGTTCGGTGGCGAAGAAAGAAGTTTTGCCATGGCAAGTGATGTCGGACAGCGACGTCATCTGCCTCCAAGAAACCAAGGCGCAACCACAGCAGTTGGCGCCGGAATTGGTCGAGCCGCCAGGATGGCATGCGGCTTGGCATTCAGCTGAAAAGCCTGGGTACAGCAGTGTGGCGATATTAACCAAGGCCAAACCCGATGAAGTGGTCGCGGGACTTGGCGATCCTCAGTTCGATAGCGAAGGGCGCGTATTGGCCGTTCGTTTCGGCACGTTAGTCGTCATCAGTGCCTATTTCCCGAACAGCCGTGAAGCCGGCGCACGACTGGGCTACAAGCTGGGATTTTGCACGCTGATGGAATCGTATCTGCAAGCGTGGCGCAAGCGCGGCTGCGAAGTTTTATTGATGGGCGATTACAACATTGCCCACCAACCCATCGATCTTGCTCGTCCCAAAGAAAACGAGAAGAACGCCGGATACTTGCCAGAAGAACGCGCCTGGATGACACGTTTTCTTGGCCTTGGTTACCATGACGTTTTTCGTGAGCGCAATGCTGACGTCGTTGGGGCGTACACCTGGTGGACCAACTGGGGCGGCGCTCGTCAGCGTAATGTCGGATGGCGCATTGATTATGGCTGCACCTCACCAGGGCTCGTCAGCCGCGTGATTGAAACCAGTATTCAGTCACGAATCATGGGTAGCGATCATTGTCCGGTGACGGTGGCGTTGAGTTAACGTATTTATCAGGTCGGTGAATTTATTCGCGGTCGGTAGAAAGCGCCTGCTTCCGCTGGTCATTGACAGTGGCTCGCGAGTCAGGAAATCGGGCGCCCCTGCGGAGACTACTGGATGTTCGTTCATACCGTCTATTTCTGGCTTAA
This sequence comes from Planctomycetota bacterium, assembly GCA_043775355.1. Lineage (GTDB taxonomy): Bacteria > Planctomycetota > UBA11346 > UBA11346 > UBA11346 > BOG-1363. Next base: position 3,521 of record JAYVSL010000197.1, on the reverse strand, counting down.
ACCGGATCTTTCCATTGAGCAGAAGATGACGTTCATTGATGGTCTGAAAGCGTTAATTTCGATTAAGACCGTACGCTTTGGCCATTTTGGCACGCCGGCAGACACCAATCGTCCGATCATTGAGCGTGGGTATTCGTATGCCTTGATCGCCGCTTTTGATGGCGCTGCTGGTCATGAACACTATCAGGTGGCCGACGTCCACGAACGCTTCCGGCAACAGTGCGGCACGTTCTGGGATAAAGTGGTGATTTATGATTCGATCAGCGAGTGACGTTCTTAGAAATTGTCTCGAAACGCAGAATTGAACAAGAGTGCGCAGAGGCGCAGAGGAAAGAGATCCGCGAATTTATCGGCACGTAGGGGTTTTCACCTCTCACCCAATTGCACCTCTGCACCTCTGCGCTCTCCTGTTAAAACGGCCATTCCAGACAGTCTCTTACTGAGCCTACTGAGTGCTTAATTTTTTGGTAATTTGATCAGGTACTTATCTGGGCTGGCATTGAATTTCTTTGCACATGAATTGCAGCAGAAGCGGATCTGCTGTCCCTGATAGACGATTGCCGGAACGTTAGGGTCGAGTTTGTCGCCGCTGACGATGCAGGTGGCCAAGGGATAGGGCTTCACCTCCGCAGCATTCATCGTGAACGGTAAGAACAGGCAAAAACAGAAAAAAAGACGTGCGAGCATGGGTGTCATTGGTTGGTAGCCGGTGCTTATTCGAGTAAGGCGTCGAGGTTCTGCGGTCTTGGCATGTTCCAAGGGATATGTGACTTCGAGAACGATGACGTTGAACCTCAGCTTGCTAAGCTTAATCAGCGAAGTCGAAGGCGAGGTGATGATTTACCGTTCCCGCAGCGCCGGTTTTCCAGTCAAAATAGTTTCGGCCAAGCGCAGGCCATCAAGGCCAGCCGAGACGATTCCGCCTGCATAACCCGCGCCTTCACCGGCGAGGTAGAGCCCAGGAATGGAACTGGCGAGGGTGGCGGGATCGCGCTCAAAACGCACGGGGCTGGAAATACGGGTTTCAACGCCGACGAGCGATCCTTTGGTTAAAAAGCCCGGAATCACCCGTTCAAAGAACATCAACGCTTCGCGCAAAGCGGTGACGGTGGCGGCTGGAAGAATGCGATCGATGCGTCCAGGTCGCACGCCAAGACTGTAGCTTGAGGAGGTCACCGCTGGGCCATCTTCGCCGCGTACGAACGCGAGGGCACTTTGCGCCGGGCAGCTGTAATCATTACCGCCAGCGGCGAACGCCGCGCGTTCCAGACGTTCGATGAGTTCAAAACCAGCAAGGCCATCGCCGTCGCGTTCGACCGCTTGGTTGACGATCAGCCCGGCGTTAGCGAAAGCCGAAGCGCGCGCGTAACGACTCATGCCATTGGTCGAGAGCTGCTGCGGATCGCTGGTGGCGGCGATGATTTCACCGCCTGGGCACATGCAAAACGTGGTGACGTTTTCGGTTTTGCGATGGGGCGGCGGACGACTGACTAAATTATATTCTGCTGCGCCAATCAGGTGTTTCGGCAAATCACGCCCAGGCAGACAACCATACTGACCGAGATCAATGACGGACTGGCTGTGCTCAACGCGACAACCGAGTTGGAAGCCCTTAGCCTTATGCGTCACGCCGCGTTTGATCAAGGTCATGATGACATCACGCGCGCTGTGCCCAGGGGCGATCAACACCAATGGCGCGGCAATACGCTCACCATTGTCGAGTTCGATGCCGGTGCATTTTCCGTCTTGTACGATCACATCGCGCAGCGTGCTGTTGAAGCGAAATGATCCGCCCCACGCTTCGATTTGCGCGCGCAGACGTTTGCACATGTGTGGCAGCAGATCGCTGCCGATGTGTGGATGATGACGCCATAAAATGTGACGGGGCGCGCGCGCGGCGACGAAGGCCTCTAACAAAAAACGCATGCGCCGGTCTTTGACGCGGGTGTAGAGCTTGCCGTCGCTGTAGGTTCCGGCGCCGCCTTCACCGAATAAGTAATTACTTTGTGGATCTAATTGCCGGGTTTGGTGAAAGCGCTCCAGATCACCAGTGCGCGTATCGGCGTCGCGGCCGCGATCGATGACGAGTGGTTTGCAGCCGTGCAGCGCGAGGAGATACGCGGCCATTTGGCCCGCTGGTCCGGCGCCGACGATGATGGGATGCAGCGGTAACGGATCACGCAGTGGCAAATGATACAGGCTCTGATCTTGGTCCGGCGGAGCGGTACGCACGCTGACCCCAGCGCCCTCTTGGACCGGACTATCGGGGCGTACTTCAGCACGCAGATGATAGACATAACGCAGGTCTGGTTTGTCACGCGCATCCAGGCTGCGGCGATCAATCACGTAACGCACCACGTCGCTTTCCGGAACGCGGCAGAGCCGAGCGATCCACGGATGCAGATGATGGTCGAGCGATTGCAGCGGTAATTTTGCGGCGGCTGCCAGCGGGACTTCTAGGCCTTCGATGTCGACAAGATGCGCGCTCATGGTGCTTCTTTCTGCGGTGTACTGATCGGCGGTGACGAGCGGGATGGGCGAGACCAACGTGAAACCGCGACACCGACGACAGCAATGGTGCCGCCGATAACGGATTGCCACACGGGACGTTCGTCGATCACCAGCCAGGCGGTGATCAGCGATACGACCGGAACTAAATACAGCAGTGGCGTCGCCCGGGTCACGCTCAGTTGCGATAGCAAATACGACCACGCCAAAAACGCCACGACACCGGGTAACACGCCTAAATACATCGCCGTCGCATGATGATGGAGCGGAGCCATCGGCATGGCGTTCAATAGTCCTGGGAGAAACGGCAGAAAGATCACGGTGCCGAACCAGACGGCATAGCACACCACGCCCACGGGGCCGTAGTACGCTAACAGCGGCTTTTGGATGATTTGATAGAGCGCCCAGGCGATGGCTGAGCCGAATATCAACAGTACTCCAGGTGAAATGCCGGAGGTTTTTTCGCCCGTGGCGATCAATCCCAAACCCGCCAAACCGATCAACAAACCAAGCCACCCAGGCCACCCTGGGCGCTCTTTCAATATGACGCAGGCGAACACGACCGAAAATAACGGCGCGGTATTGACGATGAAACTAGCGGTTCCAGCGGCAACGGTTTGGAGTCCGGTATTCAACGCGAGGGTGTAAAGGCCGACGCCGATCACGCCGGTAGCGATGAGTCGCGGAAGATCTTTCCGTCGTGGAAGCGGTGGCCGCAACCACCACGCCAACAGCACGAGGGTCAAACTGGCTACTCCGTAGCGGTAAAGCGCGAGCTCTCCAGGAGTAAAAGAGACCAAGCCCACGCGCGTAGCGACAAACGCCGAGCCCCAAAAACCCACGGCGGCGACGGTCGCGAGAACAATGCGCAAAGAATTGGGCTGAGTGGTAGTGGCCATAAAAAAGGCCGGGGGTTAACCCGGCCTTTCATTCACGCTGTGGTGATCGCACTCACGTGCGGCGATTTAACCCTGAACAGGCGCGGCTGCTGGAGCAGCGGCAGCGGCTGATGC
>JAYVSL010000196.1:0-9062 GCA_043775355.1 Planctomycetota bacterium | reverse complement strand
TGACTTTGCCAATTTCAGCGCGTGCGACGGCGATCTCGCGGCGGAAGTGTGCGATCTCGGCTTCGATTTGGGCGACATCATTCATGAGAGTTCTCCAATTGCTCGGGGGTTTCTGAAGGCGTTAGAAGCTGTCTGGAAAAGGAAAAATCTGACATGGAGGACCGGAGGACCGGAGAATGAACGGATTCAAATTATATAATCCACGCTGTTTATCAACTTTTGGACTCTCTGGTTCTCCGGTCCTCCATGTCATTGTCCAGTTTTCAGACAGCGTCTTAGAAAAAGTGTTATTTCTTTTCATCATTTATTGTCTTCATCGTGTTGTTGGCGTTTGCGTTTCGCATCCAACAGACGACTTGCCATGCTGCCGCCTGGTGCGGGCGGAGGCGCTGGAGCAGTTGTTTTTACTGGTGCTTTGGTGGCTGATGATGACGCAGGAATATTCGGCAGTGTTCGTGCAGGACCGCCGCTATTTGTTGTCGCAGCGGTGTTCGCAGCGGTTTTTTGTTTAACACTCAGCAGCGCGCCCATGGTAGCCGTACTGGCAGCAACTGGCGGCTTGCGGCGGAACCAAGCTCTTACCACGGACCAATCAAGTTGCACCCGACGCGCTGCAACATCGAGCGGTAACAGGCAGGCGAGCAACAGGAGAAAGAAGTCGAAGATCGGGCGCGAGCTGGCGCGCGGTTCGTGCTTCACGCCAAATAATTCTTTCCCATCTTCTTTGCCAGTCAGCTGACGACCGCCGGTACGATCAGCGATCAACGCCAGCACTTGAGGGTTGGCGCGAAAGCGCAGATACTCATCGGAGTACGCGACGACAAAACCTCCGGCGACACGTTCCTGACGCGCGGTGCTGCTTTCTCCAGCTGCACCAGCCGCACCAGCACCAGCAACTAAAACCTGATAACGACCTTTCCCCGCCAAAGGGAAACGCCCTTGGTAACGGCCGGGCGCGATTTGATGGAGATCAACCGTGGTGTCGCGTTCGCCAGGAAGCGCGACACGTGCTTGCAGAGTCAAAAATCCCGGCGTCGGGTGATGATCTTCAACGGTGATTAGCCCGCTACCGCCAGCCGCTTCGCTGACCAAGCGCAGATTGGTGCGCGCATCGCCGCGTCCGATGGCTTTCATCAATTGTTCAACGAACGCTTGGTATTTATCCCATTGAACCCATTGCTTGCCCCAATTCGGTGCCAGGTCGGCGGTGAACGCTGCGCTGGCACCAACACCATATCGCCAGGTTGCTAACACTGGATCTTCCTCTTCAGGATCGGGCCCTTCAAGAATGGTTTGCGCACGCGCCTTGGGCGTGGTCAGCACGTAGCCGCCTAATGAGGGAATGGCGTCAATGCCTTTGAGGATCGGTGAAGGAAAGCCCGCCGTGGCTGTGAAGGTGATGTTTTGAATTTGGCTGCGCTTCAGCGTTTTCGCTTCTTTGACAAAAATCGCCGGCAGTCGGTTCGCATCGCTCGGATAATAGGCACGTCCGCCGGTAGCTTCAGCGATAGCACGAAAGCCGGGAACTTCTTGATCCCCGTGCGGAAATACGGTTACCACGGAAACGCTAATTTTGGCGGTGATAAATTTTTCAATCAACGCTGGCGGCGGCGGCGAAGGATCGCCATCGCTGATAATAATCAGGTGTTTGGTCGCGGCATCACTCGCCAGCAAACCGTTGTAAGCCATCGTCATGGTGCCGACGAAGCTGGGCATGTCGGCGGGTGAGGCACTTTCGATCAGCGGTGCAATTTTTTCATAGTCGCCCGCAGGAGTCAGCGGGAAGATCCATTTGTCAGTGCCATTGCCGTCGTAATCGATGGCACCAACTTCATCGCGCGCACCCAGAACTTTGATCGCTTGTTTGGTGATGCGTTTTGCCCAGGTGTTGCCATCGCCAAATTCGCAGGTGTGCAGAATGATGGCGAGCGCGCCTTTGGGCATGATCTTGCGTTGAGTAATATCCATGCTGACCGGCAAGGCTTCTTCGACGGGCGTATGATTCCAACCACCTGGACCGAATGAATTCTTGCCACCGACCATCAGCAATCCGACGCCAAGATTATAAACGCCATCGCGCAGTGCTTGTTGTTGTGAGGCATCAAGTGCATCTGCGGGAACATTGACCAGCACCACGCTGTCGTATGGCAGTAATGACAATGCGTCATTGGGACAGGTATAGGCGCTGGCAACTTCGATCAGGCGATTGGTCTGACGCAGAGCTTTAACCAGCGCGGCGGAATCAGCGGGATCGCCCTCGGGATCAGTCAGTACTAAAACGCGGCCTTCGCCCTGCAAATAGAGATAACCAATGGCGGTGTTGTTGTCGCGTAGTCCGTCCAAGCCAGCAGCGGGTTCAATGGTGGCAGCATATTCATAATAGCCGGGTCCACGCAGATAGAGCGGCAAGGTGAAACGGTTTTTTCCACCACGGTAATTGACACTTTGGCGGGCGATTTCTTTTCCATTTTCGCGCAACACCAAATCACCGTGCCCGGGCTGCAAACTATTCACCACCACGCCGGCTTCGTAAGTTTCACCTGGCCGAGCTTCACGCGGGAGTTCAATTTTTTCTACCCACACCTCGTGCGGGTGATCGTATTGCACCGGCAAGACATCAACGGCAATGCCGCGACGAGTGAGTTGATCAAGTGCGCGTTCAAGATTGCCGTCGGTCGCAACGCCATCGCTGACTAAGACGATGCGGCCTGGACGATCTTCGGGTAGAACAGCGGCGGACAGTTCGAGTGCTTTTTCTAGGTCGGTGCCGTCGTGTCCGACGCGCGTGGTGAAAGCTTGAAAGGGAAAGGACTGACTTGGTGGTAATTCGACGGCGGCGTCGCGTCCGAAGACCACCAGACCAGCTTGATCCTGTTTTGGTTTTCCCCCAACCGTGTTCAACATCCATTGCCGAACTTGTTCGGATGCGCCCTCACCGATCGAGTCCGAACTATCAAGGCAATAGACGACGCAGAGATCGTCAGAGGTTCGCACCGCGCGTGGTTCGGCGAGCAGCATGACGAATAATCCGAGCAAGGTCAGACGTACCAACAACGCAAGATGCGCACGAAAACCAGTGATTCCGCCCCAGCCAGCAACGGAAAGCCACCACACCCACGGCGTCACGATCAGCCAAGTAAATGCCCAGGGCGCGGCGAAACGCAGCACCTGATCGTGTTCGAGCAACAAAGCCGTGGCGGTGAATGCGGCTAAAAATAATACCAACGGCCACACCGCCCAACGCGAGACGGGTCGCCGAGGTGTGGGAAAAAGTCGACGCGGGATGCGCATGAAACTCGACCATAAGCTGACCAAAATATTCATGGCGTTAGCTCGACCAGTCGGCGGTTACCGGTGTCCGCGACCCACACGCGGCCCTTGCCATCTACGGTCATGCCCCACGGCGTGGCGAATTCACCATCGCCACTGCCAGGTTTGCCGTAACGCCCAAGCAGTGTGCCATCGAGAGTCAAACGCGTAATACGTCCGCCGCTGTATTCCACTACGGTAAGATTTCCGTCTGGGCCAACCACCGCGTTATATGGGAAATGAAGTTCGGGCGGATGTTCACCCCCAAGGACGCCAATGAATTTACCATCGTCAGAAAATATTTGCACGCGGTTATTCATCGCGTCAGCAATATAGAGCCGACCGTCGTGCCAAGCGAGACCCTGCGGACGCTGAAAGCTTCCTGGTGCCGTGCCGAATTGGCCACAAGTGGCGAGCAATTTTCCGTCGGGCGAAAATTTCTGCACGCGATCATTTCCACCATATTCAGAGACATAAAGGTTTCCCACCAAATCAGTGGCAACACCAACGGGATAGAGGAATCCTCCTGGGCCTTTATCTTCATGCGGTCCGCCAATCATCGACGAAACCAAACCATTCGCATCGAACAACACCACGCGGTGATAATGGGTGTCGGCAACCGCGATGCGTCCATCCTTTAATTGCACGATGCCTTCAGGTCGACCGACATCGAAGGCCGGCATCATCCATTGGCGCACCAGCGTCCCCGCGCCGTCATAGACCAATATGCGGCCAGCGGTGTCGAGCACCATCACCTGATCATCGCCAAGTTTACCTAGTCCACGCGGCGCTGGTTGAGTGGCAGCGACCGGCGGCAAGTTCCAGGTTTTCTCACTGCTGAACGACAGTGTTGAGGAAGTCGAGTCGGCACTGCTGTTGGTGCATCCAGACATGGTCAGCGCTGCGATGAACATCATAAACGTGATAAGTAAGATACCAAAATTTGGCACCGTGGTGTTTTCGAACGCAGCTTCCGCGCGAGGCTCAGTCTGCGGTCCTGCTCGCAAGGTGACGCTCACGCGCTCGCCAATAATAAGCGGGCGACTTGGCCGATGCAGAAACGTACGGCGTTGTCCGTCGTCGCGCAGCACCTCAACGCTGGCGAGATGACCGTGGAACTGCGCTGATTGCACGACGGAGGTGCCCGTGCTCAACGGTTCGATGATGAGGCGTTCAGGTCGTACGCATTCGTTCGTATCGCCATCTGGAAACCATGCCGCACGATCAGTAGCTGACAGCCAATTAGTTGCTCCCAAGCACGTCGCGGCCTCGATCGTCGGTGGGCGGTGATAAAGTTCATGAACGGCACCGTGATGGAGCAAGCGGCCATCGCGTAAACAAATAACCGTCTGTGCGTAGCCAATGACTCGTTCGGGCGCATGCGTGGTGTAAATGAGCGAGCTGTCGTTGTCCTGCACCAGCGACAGTAAGGTGCGCCAATAGTCTGCTGCCGCCACGCTATCGACGTGAGCAAATGGTTCATCAAGCACCAACACTCGTGCTTCACTCGCGATGGCGCGGGCGACACCCAGGCGTTCACGTTCACCGGCAGATAATTGTGCGGGCAGGGCATTGACGCAGTGCTCAAGCGCGAATTTTTTCAGGAGGTCGTTGGCATGATGTTTGGCGCGCGTTGGCCTCACCGCAGCGAGGTGAGCGGCAACATTCAGGTGCGGCCACAGTCCGCCATCTGGCGACCAGTAGAGCGGCAGACGCTCGATGGTTGGTTGAGGTGATTGGTTTTTCACATGTGCAATCACTCGCCCGCTACTGGGAGTTTCGAAACCAACCAGCAGATTGCACAAGGTGGTCTTACCCGCGCCCGACGCGCCAAGAATGGCGGTGACACCACGTGATATGTGCAGTGAAACCTGCTCAAGCCGTGCTGCCGCACGACCGGGCATAGACACTTTTTCTATGGTGAAGAGAAGCTCAGACATCGCGCAATGATTCTGACTTTTTTTCGCTTGCATGAAGCCGATGCCATGGCGGCAAGCGCAGGGCGAGGTAGGCGAGCGTGATCACGACCAAAGGCGCCAGCAGCGTCATCGTCAGCTGGACCGACAACGCGGTGCTTTGCCCGTAGTGCATCAAGTTATAGAGCCGAACGAGTACCGGGGTCATATCCACGGGGTGGAGAATGGCGGATGCTGCGAGATCGCAATATGCCCACATAAACAGCAGTACCACTGCCCACCACCGTCGCCGACCAACCAACGACCAGCGGAGATTTCGCGCCGCTTTGCGATGATTTGGCGCCCCGGCGTCAAGCAGCGTGGCTTGGTGCCATGCCGCGTTAGCGCTTGGCACCCGGCTCATCCAACGCAACACCAACGCATAGGGCAAAACCAACGCCACGAGCGCGGCGAGAATCGGTAGCGGACTGTTGGCCAACGGACGCAGCAGCGGTAACTGAAAACACGCGAGGATGACCAAACCAAACACCAGCGAACCGCAGAGACCAGGTATTAAGACGGCAGCGCCAAATAAGCGTCGAATGTCAGACGCTGGTGCTCTTGCGGTAATCAGCCCGGCAACCAACCACGCGCAGCCAGCCGTGGTGGCAGCGAACACAAGACTAGCGGCGATTTCGTCACGTAAATTACTCGCTTGGGCAAGCGCGACCGCGAACCCGCTGCTGGCTTGGATGACCAAAGTCGTCAATGGAAATACCACCAACGCAGCGCTGCCACTGGCGAGCATCAACCAGGCGACGATGCGCAGCCATAGTGGATTAGTGAGTGGTGAATGTGGTGCGCCGATAATTCCACGTCCCTGCATCAGCCGCCACGCCAGCGCCAACATCGCAAGTTGAACGATCACGCCGGGCGCAGCTTGCATCAGGGTGATCGACAAGAATTGACCACCAGCCTGCGCATCGAACAAACGCACGGCCCAACTGCCGGTATTGAGTCGTGAACCAATTTCGAATTCACCAAATGCGAGCGGAAAAATCAGCGCACTCATCACTAACCAACATCGCCCAGGGCCAGCGCTCCACCAGCGCAGAGCAACATATGTCGCACGTCCGGTCGTCGTTAGTCGCAGGCAATGATACGCCACGGCATCAAGCGGCGGTGGCGGCACGCAGGCAACGATGACCAAAGCGATGGGCGCTAAGCGCCCTGCGCTCAGAAAGATGTGGAGGAAGTGCGCGCACCACGGTTGATGCATAAAATCAACCGGAAAAGCCGCCCAAACATAGGCGATCGCTAATGCCGGTATCGCAATCCACGCGACCAGAAGCGCCATCACCCAGCGCGATGGAGCGATGGTGATTAACGCGCGTGCGGCAAGCGTGGCGCATACGGCGATGGCCGCGCCGCGAGCGACATCAAGGAGCAGCGTCGTGACGTTTATGGCGCATATTCCTGTTTTAACCACGATAAACACTGCTCGCGTGCGAGTGATAAATCGCTGATCACAGTGTTCGTGTTCGCTGCTTCGCGGAGTTCACGCACCGCAGGTGGCAATTGCGTGTCATCCATCGGACCAAGTGGGATTTGGCGCGATGGCGAACGCGCGAGGAGTAATTCACCCTCAGCCGAAAGTAAGAAATCGACCAAGCGCTCCGCCGCAGAACGATGCGGAGCACCGCGTAAAATCGCCACCGTGTTAGGAATCAGAATCGTACTTTCATCAGCATTCGGTGACACATCGGCAAGGCGCGCCGGAATCATTGCCACTGGTGCGCCAGCATCGAGCGCGGAAAAATAATCATCGCTGTCAGTGAAACCAAGATCGCAACGACCAGCAGCGACCAATGCCTTGACCATGCCATTGCCATCAACTTCACGAATTCCGCGTGCGCGAATGTCGTGGTGCCAGGCACGCAGTGGTTCGCTGCCAAGCACCGACCACAACGTGCTGTAATGAGTCAGCGTGGTTCCGAACAATGGCTTGGCGATAGCCACGCGCGACAGCTCACCACTTAAACGTGCTTGCACGGCGGTGGTCGTGGCAGACAGGTGCGTGGTGTTGACGATCATCACTCGCAGTCGTGCGGCGAAGGCACTCCAATGGCCATCTGGTTGTCGCCAAGCTGGTGGCATGCGTTGCCAACCCGAGCCACGATATTCAGCAAGTAATCCGCGCTGGTCGAGGGCGATCGTGCCGAGTTGTTCATTGTTCCAAAAAACATCGCACGGTCCGTGGTCGCCTTCAGCGACCAGACGTTCGACCAGCCCAAGAGATTTCGTCGCTTCGCTATCATAGCGCACGCTCACCGCGATGCCGGTACGCCGACGAAATTCCGTGAACACCAACTCGGCGAATTCTGAGTCATGGGCGCAGTACACCACTAAGGCATCGTCACTCGCACGCCACCACAACCGATAGGCAATCACCAATGCGCCCACCAAGGCGGCCAGCGCACTCATTCTTAATAGGGTGGTGAACATGTATTCGAGGCTAGGTCACAACGTGGCTGGCGCTAGTTGGCCTCGCTCTTGACGCAGAGAAACTGACCTCAGCGTGATTTCATGCACGAGCACGGGTACCAAAGAATCGTAGTGTGGTTGCTCGCCTCGCTGTCATTTGCCTGTTTAATCGGTCAATTCTATGACTTTTGGTCCATGCAGCTCTTCGCTTGTTGGATCTTTATTCCAGCGTCATTGGCATTGGTAATGATCGCGTGGCGCTCGCGTTCGCAGCCACCAAGCCCACGCAGCGCTTATGTATGGATTGTCCACGGCACTATCGCGGGGGTAGTTGCTGCGCTTGCCTACGACCTCTTCCGACTGCCTTTCGTGCTTTCGGGTTATCCACTCTTTGCCGTCTTTCCGCGTTTTGGTCAATTGCTCACTGGTGCAGCAGCAACGGACTTCGGGCCATTGGTGCAGATCACCGGTTGGCTTTACCATTTTTCCAATGCGGCAGCGTTGGGAATTATGTTTCTGGCAATGGTCAGCGGATGGCGAAGGCTGACGCTGATCGGCGGTGCGATGTTGTGGGCTGGGTCGGTGGAAATCCTTTTATTACTCACGCCCTATTACGTTTATTTCAAACTCAAATTACCGTATTCGGAATTTCTGGCTCTTACTATAAGCGCTCACTTGGTATTTGGCGTCGTATTAGGCCTCTGGTGTTGGTACGTGCTTGGCCGAAAATGGCAGAAGTCGTATGGTGTGGCCACTCATTAAAAATGATTCGTCATTACCTCCAGTAAAAAACGCTCGTCTGCAAAATCAGAGAAAATGATTGAACAAGAGCAACGGAGGAACGGAGGAAAACAAAGTTAGCCCACGGGCTGTTTCCCTCCGTTTCTCCGTTCCCCTTGTTCAATTCTGTTTTTTTAAGGACTTTTTTGAAGCCGACCAGATCAACGCATGCATCTTCAGTGACGATGAACCTTACTATATTGAAATCGGCTCATTTCCCTTTTTCAGCAGCCGGATCGATAGAATCGAAATATTTCTTTACCGCCTCTTGATAACCAGGAGGCAGTTGCTCATGCAGAAGTGCTTCGCTGACGCCTTGGCGGACTTCATTTAATGAGCGTTGGTAATCTTCTCGTGCGACGCCTTTTTCAGCCGGACCGCTGGTTTTCCACTGCATCAAGGTTTGACCAGCGGTCAGCTGTGAACGTGAGCGCTCAGGATTGAATGACGTTTCGGCGTCGTTGTTCTCTTTTCCTTTACCGCCATCAGCTTGAACTGGATCCGGGCCCCGGTCGCCGCCCAATGGCGTTGCGATAACCTATCCCTCTCTCGTAATTGATCTTGCGTACGGGTGCATCGGCACGCGGGCATACG